>JAFLCP010000140.1 GCA_017303505.1 Planctomycetota bacterium
GATCATAATCATTGGCGGGTCCTCTTCCATGCTTGGTGATTTTTACAGCACACTTCTCATGGATTGGATCCGCTTTTCTTTCAATAGCAGTTTTCGTGCTAGCAAAACAAAAAGCGCAACATCAAAAGCCGTAGGCTAGGCGCGTTGGATGTAATGCAGCGTTGAGTCCATTATGTGCGCGGTGGGACGGGGTGTCAGTCGGCGTGATGACGTTAGTGCGAATACGAGTCCAGCGCACCTAGCCTACGGCGTACGGGTTAAACGAGAGCGTAGGCTAGGCGCGTTGGGTTTGTTGCAGCGTTTGAGTTGATCATGTGAGCGGTGCCAAAGCGGAGGCTCAAACGGCGTGTGGACTTGTGCAAGATGGCGAGTCCAATGCACCTAGCCTTCGGCCTCGTTTAACCCGTATGCCGTAGGCTAGGCGCGTTTGAGCTATTACAGCGTTTGAGTCCATCATGTGCGCGGTGTCACTGCGATGGCTCAAACAGCGTGTGGACTTGTGCAAGATGGCGAGTCCAATGCACCTAGCCTTCGGCATACGGGTTAAACGAGAGCGAAGGCTAGGCGCGTTTGAGCTATTACAGCGTTTGAGTCCATCATGTGCGCGGTACCATTGCGGTGGATTAGGCGGCGTGTGGACTTTTGCAAGATGGAACGAGTCCAATGCACCTTGCCTACGGCGTACGGGTTAAACGAGAGCGTAGGCTAGGTGCGTTGGATGTAATGCAGCGTTTGAGCCCATCATGTGCGCGGTACCATTGCGGTGGATTATGCGGCGTGTGGACTTTTGCAAGATGGCGAGTCCAGCGCACCTTGCCTACGGCGTACGGGTTAAACGAGAGCGCAGGCGACCGACTGGGCGCTGCGACTCAGAACAAAAAGATGTATAATCAGGCTTGGCTTGCGGCACGATGATAATCGATTTAGGTAACTCAACTTATGAAATTGCAACTTAAAGGCCTGACACCTGCGACACATACACCGTTTGGAAATGATGGCGAAGTCGACTTGGCTGTGATCGAAAAACAAGCCGAGTACTTAGCTGGTAAAGGGATTGAAAGTGTCTTTGTGGTGGGAAGCACCGGTGAAAGTCATTCGCTAACCTTCGCCGAGCGAATTTCAGTCGCTGATCGCTGGCTCAAAGTTACCGCTGGAACCAAAATGCAAGTCGTGGTTCATGTTGGAGCCAACTCCCTCAAAGATGCACAACAATTAGCCCAACATGCAGGCCAAAATGGTGCCGTGGCCGTGGCCGCTCTGGCTCCAAGCCATTTTAAGTCTGCATCCATTGAAGAGTTGCTTCAGTGGACCAAGAGTATCGCTGCAGCTTGTCCAGAAACCCCATTCTATTTCTACGACATTCCTTCGCTGGTGGGATCGAGTTTTTCCATGTCAACGTACATGGAAAAAGCGATTAACCAAATTCCAAATTTCGTCGGCTTGAAGTTCACGAACGCGGATCTCATTTCCTACCAACGAGTTGTGCGGCAATATCCCGACTACGATATTCTCTTCGGAATTGACGAGTGCTTGTTGGCCGCGTTAACGCTAGGCTGCCAAGGGGCTGTCGGAAGCACTTACAATTTTGCAGCTCCCCTTTATCAGAAGTTGATCGCCGCATTTCAGCGGGGTGATTTGGAAACGGCAAGAAAGTTGCAATACCAATCCGTTCAATTGGTCGATTTGCTGTGCAGTTGCGGCGGATACATGCCCGCTGCTAAAGCGACGATGGAGTATCTGGGCATTCCCGTCGGTGCCCCGCGTCAACCCTTCCCACAACTAACTCCTGAAGGGAAACAGCGGCTGTTCGAGCGCGTGGGTGCTCTATTGGAGTAAACGATCAGGAACTTTGGTTTGCTTAGGGATGGATCGATTCGAGAAGCGTTTCAATTTCTTCTAAATCCGCTTTCATTTGTTCCACTCTCACCTGATTAGCGATCATTTCCAAGGTAAGTTCCTTGGCTCGTTCCAGCGACTTGCGAGCTTCGCCAAAATTTTGCAAGTCCGCCTGAGCGCGGCCCAGCATGGTCCAGGCATTGACGATACGCCGCAATGCGATCGCATCCTGTCGATTTTCTGCTGGCACTGATTCGAAGACCTGCAATGTGGTTTTGCAATTCTCTTCTGCTTCGGCTGACTGCTTAGTGGCCAGTTGGGCTTCAGCGATTCGAAGCAACACAATGCTATAGTCCATAGCACGCGCAAGTATCCCGACCTGCTCTTCAAAGGCCGATTTCACTGATGGCAAGAGAAGATTCAAATCCGCTATAGCAGCATCGTAAGCCCCTGAGTTATACAGAACCTTGGCTACTTTTAGTTTACATATCAGCACGTCATCTTGCTTCTGAGCATCGGTCGGGTCTTTGGCTAGAAGCCGTTCGCTGATCTCCAAGGAACGTTTGGCATAGGCCAAAGCTTCATCGAATTCTTCTTTTTTGATAGCGACATCGGCTAAAACTTCGGCACAGATAGATTGAAATTGACTGGCCACTGCGTTGGCCGGATCCATTCGCGCCATCTCGTCCGCGATAGCCAGAGCTTTGTCATAATCCTCTTTAGCCAGATCGACCTCATCGAGCATCATGCGCGTGTCGCCACATTTCATAAAGGAAACAAATAGCTCGCGCTTCACTCGACTGCTCAACGGTTCAGCCGCGTGCAACTCTTCACGGATTTGCAGCGATTCTTGATAGGAGGCGAGCGCCTCACGTATTTGGCCCTTCTTGCTGGCCATATTCCCAAGGCGATCCAAAACAATGCACAGATCTCGTTTGGCTGATAGTTGATTGGGATTTTCTTGATAGAGTTTCTTCGAAATGACTAGGTCATGCTGATAGAGTTCAGCGGCTCGAGTTAGGTCACCGTTTCTTGACGCGATGTCTGCGAGACGAGAGTAAACAAGCCCTATAAGTCGCTGAAGTTCCCTATCTAAAACCTCACTTTCGGTGTTGTCCTTCACAGTGTCCACGTTCTTGGACTGGTGACTATCAGAAGGTTTTTTTTCTGTGTAAGCGAGCAAGAGAGTTAACATCTCTTGATAGATCTCTTCGGCCTGCTTTAACTTTTCATTGGCAAGCCATATTTTGCCTATACCATCCATGGACATTGCCAAGTCCATAGCGGGCTGAATGGAGTGAGGCTCTTCTTTCCACAGGGCCTTCTGCGCAGAAAGAGCCTCTTCAAAGTGCTTGATTGCGTTGGGTGTATCAGCCAATTGAACCAAAATCTCAGCTCGCTTGCTCTGGATGAGCGGAATAGCGCGACGTCTCTGTGCGTGGTCGGTCTCTGCGATGTTCTGTTCAATCTTGAGAGCTTCTTGGTAAAGCGTTGAGGCTGCTTCTAAGGGGGAGAGCTTTGTTTTATCCCACCCAGGCAAATCGAGTTCTATGTCGGTTGAGCCAACACGGGAGAACAAGTCTGCTAATTCTACTAAAGCCATGGCATTACTATGCTGCGCATCTTTGTCATCAACGAATTCACGCGACACCTCGCCCAGTTGGTTTAGGACGGTTGTCAATACATTGCGTTGAACGGTGGCACCACCTGGGATGTTGGCCAAGCCCTCTTGAACATCGAACAAAAACGTTTTCAAAATTCCCAGCACGCGTTCGCGTTGGGCGAGGGCTTCAACGCTCTGTTCTTCTGCCACCTTCGCATTTTTTTCCGCTTCTTGCGACGCTAACTGCTCGCGTGCGTAAGACTGAGATAAGGCTTCATTCTTATTTGCCAACAAGTTAAGCGTTATCCCTAATGCCAGGACACTGATTAGCAACCCCACCATGGTTGAGGCCACTGTGGCCGGATGACGTTTAGCCCAGCGTTTTACATGTTGCCATGCCGATTCTGGTAGGGCTGTGATCGGTTCACCCAGCAACCAAGCTTCCAAGTCGTTGGCCAATAATTCAGCGGAGCCATAGCGTTTTTTGGGCTCAAACTGCATCGAGCGTAGGCAGATTGCCCGAAGCTGTGGTGGTAGTTTGTGTTTATGAATCAAACGCTCAAATGACGTAGGATACACGCCGTTGCCAACAAAAACTCCGGTATTGCGATCATCAGAGGAGGCGAGAGAGGGGTGAGCATTTTTTTGGGCTGAATGCATTCCGGTATGCATATAGGGAACTTCGTTCGTCAAGAGTTGAAACAAAGTTGCACCCAATGAATAGACATCACTCGCTGTGCTCACCTCTGCTGTATTCCCATTGGCTTGCTCAGGGCTCATATAGCCTGGAGTTCCGACCACTGTACCCGCCATTGTCTGCTGGCTGGATTCGAACGTGTCTTTCGTATCATTGGGTAACGCGAGCTGGCCGGGCGATAAGTCGGATAACGAGCGAGCTAATCCCCAATCGACGACCAACGTCTCACCAAAGTCCCCTAGCATAATGTTGCTCGGTTTCAGGTCACGATGAATAATCCCTCGACTATGTGCAAAGCCGATCGCTCGACATACGCTCACAAATCGAAAAATTAAATCGCGGCACAGAGGGGAACTATGCAGTTCTTCTGGTGGAAGTTTCTGCGCATGCATATCGGCAATGAAGGCCGCCATGGATTTCCCGCGAATCAGTCGCATCGCATAATAAGGGCGACCATCCGAGCGTTTGCCTGTAGCATAAATGGGAACGATATTGGGATGCTCCAAATTTCCTGTGACAGACGCTTCCTTTTCAAATCGATAGGTAACCGCTTGGTCATGGGTAAACTTTCGCTTGAGCTCCTTGATCGCGACTTCTCGTTGTAAATCCCGGTCGAACGCCACATATACGGTGCCGATCCCCCCTTCTGCCAAATTACGAAGGATGTGAAAGCGTGGAGTGTGGGCATCATTTCCGGACGGCTCGGTAGCTTCATCTGAGAGCGGCCTTGTTTCCTTTGCCTCGTTGAGCGTACTCCCCGCTGCCGCTGAATGCCCGTGTGTCTCCGCCTGTTCCGTGCACGGTTCCGAGCGTTGCGTGAGCTCGCTCGTTTTTAGCCGCAATTGTTCGATATGCGCTGGAAAACGTTGCTCCAAATCTGGAAGCGTATGAAGCTGATCCCACGCATCCAAAATTTCAAGCTCGATTTGGATGAGTTCACATTCCAAGGTATCCCGTACATCGGGAGTGGATCGCTGAACGAAGGACTCTATGGTGACGTTTTTACCCTGTTTTCGTTCGCGCTCGTATTCACAACAAAGTGCGTCAATTTTGGAAATTTGCTCGATAGAGAGCTTTTCGAAATCGGGGTCGAGGGAATTCATACCATCCACATCAAACGACAAAAGTTGGTTCGTTCGCGAAAAAGTATCCGTCCGCCATTGTCTTTACATAAGATGGCCGTTTGGCGACATTGAGTGACAAGCTCCATGGAAATTTCACGGTTTGGGAAGATCCGATGATTCCAACCATATCCGCCGGATCAATTCGAGTTTCCGTTGAACCGTACGACGAGTGATTCGCATCCGTTCAGCTGCTTCTTCATTGGTGTACCCTTCCAGCTTCAATTGAACCAGTTTCTTAAGTTCAGGATCAGGAAGGAGCTTCATTAAGAACTCCGACATATCAGCCACTTCTGCAGCAAATTCCGGCGTCGGTTCCTTCCCTGGAACGGAATGGAGTACATCGATCTCGCTGCCATCGCTTGTACGGAGAATGGTGTCGGAAAGTAGTTGACGTGAGTCGCGGCGTTGTTGGTGCTCGTAGCGAAATCGATTTGAAATCTTTCGACTGGTAATTACAACGAGTAGACTCCACAAGTTCGTTCGATCAGCGACATCTGGGAAGCGTTTCGCTTCAATACCTCGACAAAGGCTGCGGAAAGCGCTTACCGCAGCATCCTCTTCATCGTAGATTCGCCGAGTTGATGGGCTCATACGTGTTCGAGCGTAACTCATCAGGCGTTGGCAAAAATGAGCCCACAATCGCGCGGCAGCATCGCGATCTGCTGACGCGAGTTGTTCGACCCACAAGGAGATTGGCTCGTCGGGGGAGCCTGTTGATTGGTTGGCAAATGAGTTCACAAGCAAGGTTCATTCAGAGAGCCCGAGGGAATCTAATCGCAGCGTGCCGCGCAAGGGCTGCTTAGGTTTGCGATTGTATCTCAAGTTTCTTTAAAAAGCATGCACATACGGCCACAACACCCAAACAGACAAGAACTTCGCCCTACAACCCAAAGTCCCCACCTTTGGTACGTTAGTGATTGAGCAGAGAGCCATTCTCTCCAGCCTGCCGTCTGTTGCGATTCGATTTGAACAACTGCGTCTTTGGAAAATGAAATGTCAGAAAATGCCAGTCCCATGTCACCAAAATTGCTTGAACGGTGATCTGGAAATAGGGACACGAATTCAGCGTCTGGATACGGAATTCCGGTGACATTATTTCCATTTTTCAAGGCAACTTGGCATGAACTCTAGATACCGATTCTCGCAACTATTGCAATCCATCGTTTTTGGAACGCTGTTATCGACAGTGGGTTTTGGAGATGAATTTGCCGCGCTGGATGGAAATCAGGATGGAGTTTTAAGCGGGAAGGAATTGGGTGGGCTAAAGATTTTGGATGCGGATGGTGATGGCGAGTTGCAACGCAGCGAGTTTGTGGCGGCTATTCGATCTCAGAAAAAGCGAAGCTCCACGTCGCCTCAAACACTCTTTAAGGACCGCGATACCAATGAAGATGGTCGCTTATCAGGCAAAGAGAAAGTGGGCCTCGAAAAATACGATGCCAACTCTGATGGTCGTATCACTGAAGACGAATGGCGTTCAGGCTTCACCTCGGCAGATCCGGAGTTACAGGGAAAGACGTTGAAAGAGATCGAGAAGATTGCCGCCGTACGTTTCAAGGAACTCGACGTTACTGAAGATGGCCGCCTGACTGGGAACGAGGCATCTGGTGTTAAGAGCTTCGATCAAAATGGAGATGGAAGAGTACTTCAAGAAGAGTTAGCGGTTGGAATGCTCCTCAGCATATCAGAAGAAGGCGATAGCGAGGCTAGCCCTTCTCCTAATGGAAGCGTGGCAGAGATCGTGGCCGACATTGTTGCCGCCATGAACGATCCCGACAAAGTAGATCTCGCGTATTCCCACATGCACGACAAGATGAAAGAAGTAACCGACCCCTTCCTTTTGAAGTATGTCTGCACTTACGCGTCGAAAACGCACAAGAACTTTCAGTTATCGAAAGCGAACATCAAAGAGGTAAAACTTGAGAGTGGAGCTTTGGATGTGAGTGCAAAGCTCAAATGTGGCAAAGGCGATCTAACATTATCGGTAACGCTGCTGAAGGGACAAGTCGTTGCTTTGGCCCTTGATTCGCCCGAAATGAATGAAATTGACCAAGCTCTCTTCAACGATTTACAAGACGAAGATCTGCAGCTTGAATTCTGCAGGGCGTACCAGCCCAAGATCCGTCAAGCCCTCGATTTCATACTTAATGGTGATGACGGCAAAGCACTTGCGCTCGTTCATCCATCCGTTATCGAGCAAATAGGTGAAATACCGTTCATTAATCTTTTCGCCAGAGTCCGGTCACAAATCAATAAGGTTGACAAGTTTGAGCTAGAAGCATTCTCACGCGACGAGGGACAACCAGGAGTTTACACATATACGGTGACATTTTTGGCGACCGACGGCAAAGAGGCGATTCGATTTAGCGGAGTGCTTCAACGCGATGGACTGCATAGCACCTTAACCGGTTACACGGTTGAACGAGCATTGGATATCGCGCCACCAGCTCCCGTCATGGATGACGATGTTCAACCCCCTCCAGCCCCTGCTCCGGTTATGGATGATGAAGTTGCCCCACCTCCGGCTCCTGTTGTGGATGACGATTCTCTGCCACAACCAGCTCCCGTCGTCAATGACGATGACGATGTACCACTCCCTCCCGCTCCGGCACCAAATGTCGATGACGGCTGGCACAAAACGGTCTCCATTCGCGATGGCGTTCAATTTGAAATGCCGGAAGAAGCAAAACGAGTTCTACTAAATACGGATAAGAGAAAGAGCATTCAGTACACTCTGGCTTCCTCTCAACGGCGAATGACTTTCACGCTAGATATATCCGCAACCGAAACGGACTTAACCTCCGAGCATGAGGTCTTCTTTGACACTTTTAAGAATGCGTTGCTCAACGACAGCGGCCGAGAGTTACTGAAGGAAGATCGGGAGCCCCAAGCGCAGTTTCCCAACCAGTTGCTACTAATGAAAAATCCGGATGGAAGCTTTATGGCCCTCCGAACGATCATTGCCGGCAAGAACATCTACCGTGGAACGTGGTTGGGTAAATCCATCGATGAGGAAACTCGCGTTCCCGCTCAGCGCTTTCTGGAATCCATTGTCATGATTGATGCCGGTGGTGCCCCGCGTACGGGTTCTTTACCAGCGACAGAGCTGCCACCTCCACCAACAGGGACAACCCCAGCTCCTGTCGTAGACCCGATTCCAAACGAATGATCGAAAGCAGTGACGGATTTATCTATTCAATCGAGGAGGCGATATGTCTATTCACAACCGATTCACATTTCGTACATGGTGTTGGTTAATTCTGGTCTTAGCAAACACGTGTTACCCACAAGAGCAAGAGCGAACTGCTGACGCACATCGCCAATTTACGGAAGATCTTCAGAAACAGCTCACAGCCGGGCGACGACTGGCCATTGTCATAGGGATTGATGGCTATGCGAAAGATCCGCTGAAATGTTGCGTGAAGGATGCCAATCTGTTAGCGACCACTTTGCGTGATCGCTGCGGATATGATCCCGATGGCATATTGATCATGACGGATAAAGAGGCCGATCCCAAACGCAGACCAACACTTCAAAACCTGCGGAATCAGATACGCCAGTTTCTATCTCAAGCAACTCCGAAAGATACCGTTTTGGTTAGCTATTCCGGGCATGGTGGCTTAGGTTCCGAAGTGACTTTGACCAAAGAACGTCGCTATGGGTTTGTGTGCCCATTGGACTTTGACGGATCGCGAGCGAATGAGACTTCGCTCCCAATTGATGAATTGCGAACGCTACTTCAAGAGTGCCCCGCCGCGCAAAAGTTGCTCGTGCTCGACTCGTGTCATTCAGGTGGAGCAGGTTCAGAAAAAGGTTTCACCATTGAAACCAATGCCGATCGAATTTTGCAAAATGCACAGGGATTAATCACCTTCGCCGCTTGTCGCCGCGAAGAGATCTCTAGTGAAGACAGAGAGGCGGGGCAGGGCGTTTTTACATTGAGTTTGGTGCAAGGGCTGGAGGGGCTTGCTGACTTTGATCAAAACAAAATTATTGATAGCGACGAACTATATCGTCATGTTTTGTCTCAAGTTCCCGTCATGGTGAATGAACTCTTTCCTGGAAGAAATCAAACACCTATTCGTGTGATTGGCCAGGATGTGGTAGGTGTTTTTGCTTTAGCCCCCGTACTTCCTCGCCCGAAGGCGACGGCCGCATTAGCACGCATGAAGCCAGGCGAGACAATCAGAAATTCCATCGGAATGCCACTAGTCCTTTTGCCACGCGGTAGCTTCATCAAAGGCTCACCTAAATCAGAGTATTTGAGACGAGACGATGAAGACTTTCGAACCGTCATCTTGCAGAAGCGGATGTTGATGGGCGTCTATGAGGTCACGCAAGCGGAATACGAAACGATCATGGGTGTTAATCCAAGCTACTTCACGCCTGATGGTATCGGTGCCGACTCGATTGGGAATCTCAAGACGGCTCGCTTTCCTGTGGAACAAGTCACTTGGAACGATGCCGTCGAATTCTGCAAGCGGCTGAGCGAGTTACCGGAAGAATTGAGCGCCAATCGTACCTATCGACTTCCTACCGAATCGGAATGGGAATACGCATGCCGAGCTGGCAGCATCGAAGCATTTTCAACGGGTCAGATAATCGATGGAAGTCATGCCAATATTCGTGCTGACTCACCTTACTGGTACGCCAAAAAAAGTTCTGGGCTAGGACGAACACAAACGGTTGGACGTTTTTTGCCGAACTCCTTCGGACTATATGACATGCACGGGAATGTAGCGGAATGGTGCAGCGACTTCTATAGCACCCAACCCTCTGGTCTGTTGGCGGCTACAAGCACTTATCAATTTGATGAAGATGATCGAGAAAAATTGTTGGAACATATGCAAGAATTCCTCAATCAGCCCGTCAGTTCGAAGTTCAGTGCATTGCAAAAGTCGCAATGGTGGGAAGCTGCCAGAAATCCGACTGGACCGGTGATTGGAAAACAAAGAGTTATTCGCGGTGGTTCTTTCATTTCCGATGTCGGACAGTGTCGCTCTGCAGCTCGCAAGCCCCAATTGCCTGATTACTCTCACAAAGCACTTGGCTTCCGCATCATCTGCGAACAATCGCTTCAACTACCCTGAGTTGCATCCGTCCATCCATCGCCTTGCAACATCGCAATTCGTACACGTTGTTTGTTAAATGTTCCATCTTTCTACTAGAAGGGTAATACCTGTTATGAAACTGAATTTGGTCCGTCGACTGATCCTCGCTTGTGCACTCTGTTCCACACCGAGTCTCACGCTGGTTGCGCAAGAGGATGCCCCCCAGAAACAACGCACTTACAAGCATGATTTTGAAGGACAGGATCTAACTGATCGCGATTTCTCTAGCAAAACGCTAGACGATGCCAATTTCGAAGATTGCAATCTGACTCGAACCAAGTTCAACGGTTCCAGTCTCAAAAATTGCAACTTCAAAGGGACTCGGTTGGAAGGAACCGATTTCTCGAAAGCCGATTTGACCGGTTCCGACTTTCGGACTGCCACCTTTCAATATCCCTACTTCACAGGCGGAATTTTCAATCAAGCTGACTTCACAGATGTCGACTTCAATCGCGCCTTCACCCATGATGCTAAATTCCGCGAAGCAAAGATGCGCGGCGTCAAAAATCTAAACCAAATTTATGGCTCCGACTACTACAAGGCCGACTTACGTGGTGCCGACTTGTCAACCGTTGCACTCGCCTCGAATACTATCTTCCGGAAAGCACAGTACGACCAGTTTACTCGCTGGTTTACGGGGTTCGACGTAGAAGCTAGCGGTGCAGTGTTCGTCGAGACCAAGGAAGAGGAAATGAAGAAGCCAAAAAACAAACCAAGGACTGAAGAAGAAGAAGAAGGTGATGAAGGTTCTGAAGATGGGGAAGCAAAATTCCAGAAGCTTGACAAGAATGAAGATGGTGTCCTATCGGGTTCCGAAATAAAGGGGCTCAAAGATAAAGATGCCAACGATGATGGTGAAATCACCCTGTCCGAATTCCTCAACGAAGCTTGAACGGCAAGGGCACCCAGTTGGGTCGAAATTTTGATCGAAGCACCGTTTCCAGTACATTGCTTGACGATGCAGTGGGTAATTCCGCTGCATCGTTTTTTTGTCGCTTGAGCGTTTTCTCGCTGAAATCGATTCGCATTTTTGGCATTAATCAGTGTGATTTTGGGTGGATTTCAAAAATCGGCCCAAATCGGAAAAAAGAGGGCCGATTTTCGTTCTGGATACGCCTCCCTCAATCGGGTAGAATATCTTTGTGTTCCACTTAGCCACACGCTACAATGCGAACCCACCCCGCCTCCTACCTAATCTACCTCCTTCCTGCGGAGAGCTTTCATGCCTCGTCCCACAACACGGCGACAGTTTTTGGCCACGTCTTCATTGGCCACTGCGGCAGTGATGTCCGCCCCAAACATTCTGCGGGGGCGCGATCTGAATAACAAATTGAACTTGGCGATTATCGGTGTCAGTGGTGCCGGTGGATTCAAGATGAATCATTTGGCGCAGAAGGAAAACATCGTCGCTTTGTGCGATGTTTCCGAAGCGGCACTCAACGGCGCTCGAACGCAACATCCTAATGCCAAAGTTTACGCCGACTATCGAAAACTATACGAGCACGCCAATGATTTTGATGCCGTGGTGGTATCGACATGCGAGCACACACATGCCTTTGCGACACTTCCCGCATTACAAATGGGCAAACATGTGCTCTGCGAAAAGCCGCTGGCCTATAACATTCATGAGACTCGCGTTATTCGCGAAGCAGCCGCCAAAGCCAAGGTTGCCACGCAGATGGGAATTCAGATCCATGCAGGTGACAACTATCGACGGGTCGTCGAATTGGTGCAGAGTGGCGCGATCGGTCCTGTGAAGGAAGCTCATGTTTGGGTTGGCAGAGCATGGGGGCTGCAATCGCAAGAAGCGGCCAAGAGAAATGGCGATATTGTCTTTGTCCAAGATCGTCCGAAAGATACGCCACCCATTCCACCTGGACTTGATTGGGACTTATGGCTAGGCCCCGCTCCTTATCGCCCTTATCACGACGTCTATTTCCCAGGTCCGAAATGGTATCGATGGTGGGATTTCGGAAATGGAACGATGAGCGACTTGGGTTCGCACTGGAACGACTTACCGTTCTGGGCGCTCAAGCTGCATGCTCCATTGTCGGTGGAAGCTTTTGGTCCACCTGCTCATCCTGAAATTGCTCCCGCTACCATGCGAGCAGTCTACGAGTATGGTCCGCGCGGCGATATGCCAGCGGTTCAGCTTACCTGGTATCAAGGGGAAGAGAAGCCTGAGATTTGGAAGACTGGTGGCATACCTCAATGGGATAGCGGCGTTCTTTTCGTCGGCACAGAGGGACGCATGATTCTTTCAGACTATGGTCGCCATCTCTTGTTGCCAGAAAAACAATTTGCTGATTTCAAACGCCCCGAACCGTTTATTCCCGCTTCCATTGGCCACTATGACGAATGGGCTCAAGCTTGCAAAACGGGTGAACCAACAACTTGCAATTTTGAATATTCCGGTTGGCTGACCGAGGCAAACCATCTTGGCAACGTGGCATATCGTGTTGGTGAAAAAATCTACTGGGATTCCGACGCGATGAAAGTGACCAATACCGATAAAGCTGAACCGTTTATCCGTCGTGAATACCGCAAAGGTTGGAGTTTGCAATGAGCCGCTTGCCGGAACGTTGTCGGCGTTTATTTGCTCAAGCGATATGGATAAGTGTGGTGCTACTCGCAGGACTCCATCCACCAACGTTGGGGCAAGAGGCCTCAGTCGACAGCACCGATTCTAAATCGACTCCAGAACAAGACGAGTTCTTTGAATCTAAGATTCGTCCAGTTCTCGTTGAATCCTGCTTGCCTTGCCACAATGAACAAAAGACCTCAGGGGCATTGTTGCTTCATTCACGAGCAGCCTTGATGCAAGGTGGTGATTCGGGACTTGCCATAGAAGTGGGCAGCCCTGAAAAGAGCCTCTTGATTCAAGCGATTCGGCGCGAGGAGGGCGTTTCGCCGATGCCTCCCGAAAAATCAAAAGCCCTTCGCGCGGATCAGATTGCGGACTTCGCTAAGTGGATTGAAGAGGGAGCACATTGGCCAGCTTCAATGGCTCGATTCGAGACAAAAAGTCACTGGGCCTTTCAGCCGATCGTCGATCCACCTATTCCTACCACGAACGACAAGACTTGGCCCAAGAATCCCGTCGACTTCTTCATTCGCGCAGCCCAAGAACCGTTAGGTGTCACACCCGCGCCCCAAGCAGATCGCGCAACATTGCTGCGTCGCGCCAGTTATGACCTGACAGGTTTGCCCCCTACTCCTGAAGCGATCGAACAATTTCTTAACGATGCAACTCCAGAAGCCTGGAGCAAGGCGATTGATCGCTTATTGGAATCACCAGCTTATGGGGAACGTTGGGGACGACATTGGCTTGACGTGGTTCGGTATGCAGACACAGCGGGTGAAACAGCCGACTATCCGGTACCGACTGCTTGGAAGTATCGCAATTACGTCATCGATGCCTTTAATGCCGATAAGCCTTTTGATGAGTTCCTGCGCGAACAAATTGCGGGAGATATCATCGGCGCAAATCGCTCGCCGCGCGAATATGAACAGTGCGTGGCTGCCACAGGCTACGTTGCCGTCTCTCGGCGTTTCGGTTTCGATTCAGAGAACTACCACCATCTCACCATTCAAGATACGCTCGACACGTTGGGGCAATCCGTATTAGGTTTATCCGTAGGTTGTGCTCGGTGCCATGACCATAAGTTCGATCCGATCACCATGGCGGATTATTACGCGCTTTACGGCATTTTCTCGAGTACTCGTTATGCGTTTCCAGGTTCTGAGCAGAAACCTCGAGTCCGTTCATTGATGCCGATGGTTCCACAAGCAGAGGCGAGTCGGAAATGGCGTGAGTATCGCGATCGAGTCGCCGAGTTGGTTGGCAAATTGCAAGCTCGGAACATTGGTATTCCAAATGCCGTGCTGGGGTCGATTTCCGATATCGATGGCGACTTCGAGCTACAAGCACCAGCGGCCGGTGGCAGCAAAGGTGTTCTGGTTCCACCTTGGATCTATGAAGGAAACATCGAAGTGAGTGGGGCGGCGCAAAGTCCCTATCGCAATTTCTTCCCGAGTGGCAAGGTAGGTGCTTACGTTCCTTCTCAAACGGCAAGTTATCGAGTCGATCAGGCTCTTTACCCGTTGAGAACTGCGGAGTCTCACGCGCGCGTTTTTGTGAATCTCGATTTCAAGTTAAATGCGGGTGACGATAGCCAACGCTCGACGCATCGCGTGAACCTAGGAACCAATCATGGTGTTCCCCCAATCGCAATCGACATTGCTCGCAATCGGCTCGCAGTTCTCGACGGTGAGACGATCATGCAGGAAGTTTCTATCCTAGCGGATCGCTGGTATAACCTAATTTTAGATATTGATTTGCAACAGAGGCGGTTCCAAATATCGCTGTACGACGGCGAAACATTGAAGCAATTCGATGCGCGACAATTCTCGAATATTGCAGAAGCCAAAATCGGCTGGCTTACGTTCCAATCGCATAACGTAGATGACTCACCCTATCCAGGAATCTCATTTGATCAGTTTGCGTTGGAGAATGATCCGATTCTACCTCCAACAGCCGCAAATCCTTCGGCTACGCCCGATAGTGAAAATGCAGCTGAGTTGCAAATGCGGCTCGCCAAACTGGTTGGCATTGAAGGCGACTTTGACTATCAGACAGAGAATCAAGCACCTGCGGCTCCCTGGAACCCGGGCCCTAACAGCGTTGTAAAAGTTAGCTCGGTTGCTCAAAGTCCGTATGTGAATCATTATCCTCAGGGGAGCCTGGGGATTTTCATGCCTAATCGCGGTGAATACGACGGTTTCGGCTGCACCTTTCCGAATATGGTTCCAACGGCCAATGGGACCTTGCATGTCAGCTTCGACTTTTCGCCATCCGATGTCACCCATGGTGGCGATGGTTCATGGCGATATTATCTGGGGCAAGGGCCAGGGGTGTCTGCAGCGGTCGAACTATTCTTCAATGGTAAACAATTCTTCCGCCGCAGTGGGGATTCCCGAGACGCGGTCTCCGACTTGGTAGTAGGTCAATGGTATCAAGTCCAACTTGTTCTCGACCTCAATAACAAGAAATATCGCGGACAGCTCTTTAGCCAAGAGAAAGAAGTGAGTTTTGAGGGCGATTTGGCAACGGGCTGGAATGGAGCCATCGACTACACATTCATCGATAGTTACGGCCATATCGGTGGAGTTCGGCCAGCACTGTTGGCTGATAACTTTGTAATTAGGTCGGAAGCGTTGGCCAGCTTTAACGCGTCGCCTTCCGAAGAAGCGTTGAAGTCGGTTCGCGAGTCACGTGAGGTCGCACGATCCTTGCGTGAACGAATCGATACATTGAAGAGGGAAGGGGAGCAATATGCGGAAGAACTAAACCGCCTATTGATCGATGGTCCTTTCCCTATGGCGTATGCGATCTCGGAAGGTACGCCGATGAATGCGCGGCTACAAAAGCGTGGGGAACCGGATCAATTAGGTGATGAAGTGCCACGTGGATTCATCAAAATTCTCGGTAACTCGCCAGATCTTTCCAATTCGGTAGGTAGCGGAAGAGAGCCTTTAGCGGATTGGTTAACCGCGAAATCCAATCCACTCACGGCACGAGTGCTCGTCAATCGTATCTGGCAATATCATTTTGGGCGGGGCATCGTTAAAACGCCCAACGATTTTGGAGTTCGAGGCCAACCTCCTACGCATCCCGAATTACTGGACTATCTCGCCAGTCGCCTAATCGATTCGAAATGGTCCGTCAAAGCGATGCATCGACTCATCATGCAAAGTGCGACGTATCAACAGTCGTCGACACCGCTCCCTGCAATGTTGGAGCTTGCTACTCAACGCGACATATCAGACGGTTATGCGCATTTTGAACGGCGGCGCTTAGATGCAGAGGAGATTCGGGACTCGTTGTTGGTATTGAGCGGCACCTTGGATATAGAGCGTGGAACGGGGCATCCGTTTCCATCACCCATAACTTGGGGGTTCTCGCAACATGGTCCATACAGTGCTGTCTACGATCATGACAAGCGAAGCATCTACCTAATGGTGCAACGCATCAAACGCCATCCATTTCTCGCGTTGTTTGACGGCGCGGATCCCAACACATCGACGGCCGTTCGATTCGGCACCACCGTACCAACGCAATCGTTGTTTTTCCTCAATGATCCTTTCGTTCATCAGCGAACAGACAAATGGCGCGAACGTCTTAACACGTTTGACGCCAACTTTGAAACACAGGTCGCTCGAGCGATTTTGGAAGCGACAGGGAAAGCGGCCGATGAAAAGGATCTGCTTCTGGCCAAACGTTTTCGCGAACGGTATCGCGAAGCGTTAGGTGATATCGATGCGGCGGAAGCGGAGCGACAGACGCTTGCCGCTTATCTCCGGTCGCTGTTTGGAAGCAATGCATTTTTGTATGTGGATTAGCTCATGACATTTGAACAACCTCAATCCCGACGCGCCATGCTTCGCTCGATGGTGACTGGTTCGTTGCTTTTCCCAGCGATACTAAACTCGCTTGAGGGAAATGCGTCGGCATCCAACGATCCACTAGCTGCGAAGAAGCCGCATTTTCAACCCAAGGCCAAGAATGTCATTTTCTTGTTCATGAGCGGTGGTGTATCGCATGTCGATTCATGGGACTATAAACCCAACCTGTTTCGAGATGCGGGGAAAACCATCAGTGTCAATGAGTTTCAAGGTCGCAAGGGGAACTTCAATATGTTCCTCAAAAGGCCTCAATGGGATTTTGCCCAACATGGTGAATGCGGGACAGAAGTAAGCACGCTGTTTCCTCACATGGCCAAAATGGTCGACGATTTGTGTGTCATTCGCTCGATGAAGTCGGACCACACGAATCATTATGAAGCAACGTTGGGCATTCATACCGGTTCCTTCACTTTTGCGCGGCCCAGTATTGGATCATGGGTCAGCTATGGGCTGGGAACAGAAAACAAAAATCTCCCTTCATTTGTGGTAATTGCACCTTTCACGCCGTATGCGGGTGGGCAAGTTTGGGGCAACGATTTTCTCCCAGGTTCTCATCAAGGAACTTTGGTGGTGCCGGGGGCTGAGCCGGTAGCCAACATTCGTCGACGAACAGCGACAGAACAACGACAAGCCCGCGAACTAGAGTTATTGCAAGAGATCAATGCGCAGCACATGGCTTCTCGCCCTGGCGATGACGATCTCGTTGCGCGTACGCGAACCTATGAAACCGCCTTTGGCATGCAAATGGAAATGCCGGAAGCTTTTGACTTTTCCAAAGAATCGCAGGAAACTCTTGACTTGTATGGGCTGCAAGCGGGGAGCACCAGTGGCTTTGCTTGGCAATGTTTAGCGGCCCGACGCTTGGTCGAACGAGGAGTTCGGTTTGTCGAGTTGATCGATGTGGGTTCGAGCAACAATTGGGATGCCCATGGCGATATGATGACACATACTCCATTGGCCAAGAATGTGGACCAAGCGATTGCCGGTTTGCTTCAAGACCTGAAAAATCGCGGGATGTTGGATGATACCTTAGTGGTTTGGACGACAGAGTTCGGTCGAACGCCGTTTAATTCGGCTGCCAATGCTGCTGGGCGGGAACATCACCATTGGGTCTTTTCATCTTGGCTTGCCGGCGCGGGCGTTAAGCCCGGTATGACCTATGGAACGTCCGACGAATACGGTATCGATGTCGCTGAAAACAAAGTTCATGTGCATGATTTTCATGCAACCATTTTGCATTTATTGGGGTTAGACCACGAAAGGCTGACCTTCCGACATTCGGGGCGTGATTATCGGCTTACCGATATCTTCGGAAATGTAATCAAGCCGATACTCAGTTGAGTCCAGCCACATAGGTGCGAGTGTTTCGTATTTACCTCAACGACCACACTGGTAAATGGCACATCAGCAACGAAGCCAGTTAAGGCTGTGTAACGGACTTCTCGAACAGTTTCTCAAGGTCCAAGCGATAGAGTAACTGGTTGTAATTGTAGCGGGGTGTTTTGTACAAATTGCCAGAGAAATCAGCCGTAAACGTCCCTTCAAAGAAAACCGTCTTGCCGTTCTCTTGGTCCCAATAAGGATGATGAAACACGTTGTAGAACGATTGCTGATGATGGGTGGCTACTTTTACAGCTTGTGCGTATGGACCTTCAAGTTGGTCGGACTCGGTATACCACACTTCCCCCAGTACGGAATCTTTGCCTAACCAGCGACCGCCGAGGACGATCCATTTTTGACGGTATTCGTTCCAAGCGAACGAGCCGTTATGAAAGACGATTCGCTCGGAAGGTTGTTCAACATTGCTGGGGAGGAAATGCGGCTCACGCTTCGATGCCGCTTTGGAATCAAGCCAAATACCTTCATCTTTAGAAGTAAAGTCTTGAGCTGATTTCTTCCACGCCCACCCTTCGTAATTTTTTCCGGATGCATCCAGAGGCGTGAGCCATTCATATTGATTCGGATCTTGAATTGCCTTCAAGGTGGCAGGCACGCGTAAGTTGGGAAAAGGATTTCCGAACACACACCATGTTTTACCTTCAATTTCTACAATTTGCGCATGTCCGTGCGGATGCCGATGTTCTTTAAGCGATTCGATGACGTGGAGGACGTCAAACTGCATGGTCTGGGGATTGAGTGCGCAGATGCCATGTTCTAGTTCTTCTGCTAAGCCTGCTCGTCGACTGTAATGGGCGATGACGGTTTCGGTGTCTTCGTCGCTCTGTACTTTGGTAAGTCCATCGAGCCAAATCACTCCATCTTTCCGATCCGGCAGAGGCATCATCGCTCGCACAAAGCCTTTAGTTTCGTCAATGAAGTAATCGTAGGCGATCCCTTTTGATGGATCAAAACGCTTGCCGGTGGAATCTAGCAAAGGGGCTCGAGCTCCTGCGGCGCGGAATAGTCCCAGCGGATAAGTTGCTTGCGAAGTGTCGCCCCAAATGCACAACAATTCACCCTGATACGGGACGGTTTGAATGGAATCTTGTCCTACAACTTGTCCGTTCTTTGGCACGAGATAATTCGAATGGTCGACGCCAAGGAGTAACGAGTCTCGCAATTGGCCAATGCCTGTGAGACGAACCAGACGCTCGGCGGGCAACTTTCGTTTTACTTTGAGTTCAACGATTTTGCCTCGTTTCAGATCCAAGCGAACGCCTGCGTAACCGAAACCATCTTTATCCACTTCATAGCCATGCCCATGTACAAAGAAGAAAACGGTCTGATCGAGCAGCTCGGAATCGTCGATGTAGATCAGGCCATTGTTGTCACTTACCCAGCGGACCGAATGGGTCGACTCCAGTTCCACTAATGGTACGCCTCTTCCTGTGGCCTCATCCACAACTTGGATGCCTCCCCCACGCGACTCTTGTTGGGCAACGACACTTGGTACGGACCATAACATATGGATACCAAGCAGGATAAATCCAAGAATCGCAGAGCTTGTTGGTGACCGATGAAGGGGCATGGTATTCATCCAAAAGAAAGTAGGGTAGGAACTTGAATATACCCGCTTTAGCCCCTCGTTCCCAGGCTCTGCCTGGGAACGAGGGGCATGAGAGGCTCCTGCCTCTCGATCGGCCATTAGCCGAATGCGTTAGCATCGGTTTTCCGTCCGCGCAGCGACGGACGCAACCATTCCATTTTCCATACGTGTTGCAGCGGGGAAGTCCACTGCGGCGTCCGTTGTTGGCGACATCGTGTGCAATTGGGACCGTGTACCGTTGGAAAGGCAAAACCGCAGCTAACGCTGTCGGCTGATTGGACGACGCGTCCAACGCGCGGTGTGTTTTGACACCCTATACTGTCACACCTGTTGGCAACATCGTGCGCAATTGGGACCGTGTACCGATGGAAAAGTAAAACCGCAGCTAACGCTGTCGGCTAATAGGACGATGCGTCCAACGCACGATGTGTTTTGACACACCCTAC
>JAFLCP010000141.1 GCA_017303505.1 Planctomycetota bacterium
GAGCATCCTTGCCCGTTCATGTCGCGGCTCCTTGTTAGGGGGTGGTTGGTGGTACAGCCTAACTCTAGCAGGAGCCGCGATTTAAGAAAATATTGAACGGTATTGCGTTTAACCCGTAGCCGAAGCGTAGCGGAGGCTAGGTAGAGGCGTAGCGGCGGCTTGACGGAGGCTAGGTGGACGGGCGAAAGTGACCCACTCCTTATTGCGCGCTCTCAAACAGGAACGTGTTGGATCAATGCGATGTCTGACTAGCTCATTAGGAAATAGCGCAATCCTGGTAATTTGCGCACTTGCGTGATCAAACTCTTTGTGGTGTACCTATAATGGTGGGGGTGTCGGCGAGGTTTCGGGCGGAGAATTGGCCCGAAAAGGTAAAATTTGGTCAGAACAATGACCACTAAGCCAAGTTTTCTGGCCGAATTGTCTTGTCTTAACCCCCGAATGTTCGATACATTAGAAGAGGTACTCTTACTTTTTCTAATTTATTTTCGAATTCTCGAGGTACTCATCTATGCCTAGGAGCAAGGCATGGTCCCGAATGGGCCGTTCCGGTTTCACCTTGGTGGAATTGTTGGTGGTTATCGCCATCATTGGGATTTTGGTTGGGTTGCTTTTGCCGGCAGTTCAGTCAGCCCGTGAAGCTGCACGTCGTATGCAATGTACGAACAACTTGAAGCAGCAAGGTTTGGCGGTGCACATGCATCATGACACCTTTAAGTATTTCCCACCTGGGGGCTATAACCCTTGGGACGCAGTCGGTAGCTGGGCAACCAAGATTTTGCCTTATATCGAGCAACAAAGTTTGGCAAACTTGAACACTACCAAGAACGTGGACATCCTCCGTTATCGCGGGGGCCCAACTGTGTTCTTCTGCCCATCGCGACGTGGTTCTGTAGCAACCGTCTCTCAAGGTGGTCGATACTTGATGGACTATGCGTCAGCGACTCCTGCCAACACACCTAACAGCTGGGATCAATTCTGGTTCGGCGATGTCTGGGGTATGACTTGGGTTCCCAATCAATACCGCGGTGTCATCGTTCGTGGCGGTATGGATGCCAATGGTGTGTGGAATGGTGGCAAAACCAAGATGGCCAACATCACCGACGGCACTAGCAACACGATGGTAATCGGCGAGAAACAATTGCATCCAAAACGCTATGAAAGCGGTGACTGGCACGATGATGCCGGTTGGGCTGACGGTTGGGATCCAGACGTTGTTCGTTATACCGGTTTCCAACCTAACCAAGACGAACTTTATGACAACCAAGGTGGTTGGGAAGGTTATCGTTTTGGTAGTGCACACTCGATCGGTATGAACATCTTGTTGGCCGATGGTAGCGTTCGCTTCATGGCCTTCAACATTGACCTTACTATCTTCAATCGTCTCGGTATGCGTGATGATGGTGGCGTCATTCCTGACGAATACTAATCGATGCTAGTCGATAGATGATCCTCAAAAAAAGAAACCCTGCTCGAGAACTTCGAGCAGGGTTTTTTCGTATCTTTCGAGTTTTATTTGTGACTTGGTTGGCCAAACGAAACGAGCTTGCTATGTGCTCGCAGAATTAAGGGTGCTCGTATAATTAAGGATTGGGAACCATTGTACGGAACTCTTCTTCACCAACTTCTTTCACTTCACCTAACGTACCTGCCACATAGCGTTTTCCGCCTACACCTTCTTGTTCCCAAGCGAAGATGTGTGCTGATTGGCCAGGAACTGCTTGCTTTGCTTCAAACTTGAACTTATACGGTTTTTTGTCGCGCGAAGAAGTGAATAGGCTTTCGGGGTCCTTGATGCCAAACCCCTCGATCTCTGATTGTGGCCGCGATTTAATGAACGCTCGGAACTCATTTTCATCCTTCGGTCCACGCCCGCGGTTGGCGCCAACAAATTTGCCGTAAAGAACGGCAAGTGGCTTGAGGTTGGAAGATTCCGTATCTGCGCTTTGTGATCGGCCTCCGCAACCCAATATTAACGATGCCGAGCCCATGCCGAGAAGCATCAAGCATAATCTGCGATTCATAGTGCAATGATCCTTGGAGAGTATATGTAGAGCGAGTTAATTTCAGGCTTTCTTTTATCTTAACGATTCTCATCTCGCAAAAAACTGGGTATTGCCAATAAATAACCGAGTTCTCGCCCGATTACGGAACGCGATTCCGAAAGCAATGACTCGGCATGGAACGAATCGAGCGAATCACAGGCCGAAACTCCATTTGTGCCAAGATGTCGCGATCTAAATCGACACCGGGCGCCGTTTCGATGAGTTCCAACCCCAGATCGCATTTGCGAAAAACGGCTCGTTCGGTGATATAAAGTACTTCCGATTGGTAACGACTGCTGTTTTCGGCTGCATAACAGACCTGTTCAACCTGCTCGACAAACTTTTTCGTCTGGCCATCCCGAGCTATGGATAGGCTTCCCTGTTGGCTGGTGACTTCGAGTCCATTGGTCGTGAATGTCCCGCAAAAGACGATTTTCTTGGCATTGTGTGCGATGTTGGCAAAGCCACCTATTCCTGCGATGCGGGTGCCAAACTTGGAAACATTGACATTTCCTTTTGAATCGATTTGAGCTGCTCCAAGGGCAGCGAAATCAAGCCCGCCCCCATCGTAAAAATCAAATTGGGCTGGTTGATCGATGATTGCCTGTGGGAAGGCAGATGCACCAAAGCTCAAGCCACCTGCAGGTGCTCCGCCGATAGGTCCACTTTCTATTGTCAGTGTGCATTGATCGAGCAGGCCTCGTTCTTTGGCTACGATGGAAATGCCTTCGGGCATACCAATTCCCAAGTTCGCGATTGACCCCGGAATGAGCTCGTCGCAGGCTCGAGAAGCAATGATGTAGCGTTCGTCGCTGAGAACGGGGGACTGATGTGATTCGTGGTTGTTAAGTTCTATATCCCTTGCGGGCGAAAAATAGGTTCTATTGCTCGCTTCGGCAAAGGTTAGTGGATGCTCCGCGAGGTTGGCAACCACGATATGATCGATCAATATTCCAGGCACTCGAATCGAATGAGGTGGAGCAGGGGAGTGAAGGATTTGTTGAACTTGGGCGATGACGATGCCACCGTGATTGTGCGCCGCTTGCGCGATAGCCAAGGCCTCACCGAGTATCGCTTCTTCGTCGAATAGGAGCCCACCATTACAATCCGCTGCTGTTGCTCTTATTAGGCCAACGTGTACAGGGAAAGATTTGTACCAAAGATATGTTTGACCTCCCAATTCAATACGTTCTACCAACGCGTCGGTTGTACGTGAATTAAGGCGCCCTCCACCATGCACAGGATCCATGAAGGTTCCTAGACCCACGTGTGTCACGCAACCAGGTCGACGAGCCGCAATATCGCGGAAGAGCTGACAAAGTACTCCCTGAGGAAAGTTGTAGGCCTCAATTTTGTTGGCAATTGCAAGTTTGCCTAGAGCTGGAGCTAGCCCCCAATGCCCTCCGATGACTCGCTGGATTAGGCCTTCATGCGCTAAGTGATTGAGACCACGTTGTTGGCCATCGCCTTGACCCGCCCCGTAGACCAATGTCAAATCGCGCGGGCCACCCGACTCAATAAACAGCCTTTCGATGGCTGCTGTAACGGCTTCTGGATGAGCGGAACCAATGAAACCTCCAACTGCAATCGTGCAACCAGAAGGAATTCTTTTAACGGCTTCTTCTACGGAACAAAGTTTGGTGTCAACTCGTTTACTCATCCAATCCAACCGCCGTTCACATGCAAAGTTTGACCGGTGATATATGCAGCTAACGGGCTACAGAGAAACAAAATCGCATTGGCAATCTCTTCTTGCTCGCCAAATCGGCTAAGAGGGATTTGTTGCAGCATCTGATTGCGACTGGATTCAGGTATGGACTGTCCCATCTCTGTGAGGACCACACCTGGGGCAACTGCGTTTACGGTGACATTCTTCTTGGCTAACTCACGGCTTAAAACTTTAGTAAGTGCAATGACACCTGCTTTGGCCGACGAATAATTGGCTTGTCCAAAAAAACCGACAACGCCACTGATAGAAGCTAGATTGACGATTCGCCCATGTTCGGCAAGTGACTCGGCTGCTGCTTGGCATACATGAAAGACACCAGACAAGTTCGTATCGATAACATCTTGCCAATCTGATTCGGACATCTTGCGAATGGTTTTGTCGCGAATGATCCCCGCATTGTTGACAACGATATCGACTGCCCCGAATTTGTTTTTTGCAAATTCAATCATACGCTTGCAATCGTCGGGATATCGAACATCGGCACCAAATGTTGCGACTCGGGTCGATAATTCGGCCGCAACTTGGTCGGCCTTTCGAGCGTTCTGTCCCTCTGGGTCAGGAAAGTAGTTGACGACAACGTTTGCACCCGCCTGGTGAAGTGTTCGAGCTGTACAGGCCCCTAGCCCTTGCGATGCCCCGGTGATTAGTGCACATTTGTTGGAGAGGTCGATAGTGATCATGGGTTGCCGAACCTCCTAATGTAGATCGATGGATTCGTGAGCAGATTTTGGCACGAACCTCACATGCTGGCAACCGGTTGCGTCTTCGCCAAGAGAAGAGCTGAGCAGGATTATGGCAAAAAATGAAATTCCAACCCTCTCGGATTTGTTCCGAGAGCGATTCTTTATCGACGATCCAGAGACAGCTTATCTCGACGGTAATTCGCTCGGTCGTCTTCCTTTGGCAACTCGAGACATTCTAAACCAGGTAATCCAAGAGCAATGGGGACGTGAACTGATTCGGAGTTGGAATCAACATTGGCTGCCGCTGACACTCCGAATCCGCGAGAAAATCGCGAAGCTCATCGGTGCTGAAACAGATGAGGTGTTGGTAGGTGATTCCACATCAGTGAATTTATTTAAGTTGGCTCAGGCATGCCTTGATACGTTCGCACCTGGGAGCAAGGTCCTCTCCGACTCAACCAATTTTCCTTCGGATTTGTATATTCTGCAGGGGCTATGTGCCCGAACTTCGGGAAGGGTTGTTCTCAATCAATTCGATCTGTCGCATTGTTCGACTGAGGAAATTGAGAATAGCTTGGTTCAGCAAATGACTCAAAGTACGAAGCTGGTCGTACTATCTCATGTGCACTACCAAAGTGGCTATCTCTTTTCGATGGAACGGCTCAATTCGCGGGCTCGAGAGATTGGGGCTAAGGTGATTTGGGATGTCAGCCACTCGGTCGGCGCGTTGCCAATTGATGTTCGAAAAAGTGATTGCGATATGCTGGTGGGGTGTTGCTACAAATACTTGAACGGTGGACCAGGGGCTCCAGCCTTTTTGTACCTTCGTCGGGAATTGCAGTCGCAATTGCGAAATCCAATTCAAGGGTGGTTTGGAGCAGCAGATCCGTTTGCCTTTTCTGACATCTATCAGCCACAGCACGGTATTGAACAGTTTGCGGTTGGAACACCTTGCGTTTTGAGTATGGCGGCTATCGAACCAGGTGTTGACCTAGTGCTCGAAGCTGGGGTGGCTCAAATTCGGACGCGCTCTTTAGAGTTGACGGATCGATTCATCGAAGGGTTGGAATCAATTCCGAACGTGTTTGGGTATTCTCTGGTAACGCCGCGAGGGAAAGATCATCGCGGATCACATGTTTCGGTGCGTCATGAACATGCTTGGCAGATCACACAATCTCTGATCCATGATTTTAAGGTTATCCCTGACTACCGCGAGCCGTCCATGATTCGGTTTGGAATAACGCCGTTATACACGAATGAAACCGATATCGAGCGGGCTGTAACTGCTTTACGAAGAGCAGTTGGCGAGCGGACTTATGAAAACTATAGTCGTGAAAAGAGAGGTGTAACCTAATTGATCAAGCGTTAGGGCTTAAGGATACCTTTGGCGATAGGCAAGACGCGTTTGGCCCACTCGAGATACATTTTGCCTGACGGATGAAGTCCATCGGTAGCGATGAGATCGGCTTTGGCGCCAGAAATATCACGCGTAATGTCAGTGATGTCTACAAAGTGGACCTTTGCTCGGTCCGCTTCCTCTTTTTTGATTTGGTTGTAGGTATCGATTTCGGCAGCGATCTTTGCGCGATCTCGTCCTTTGGCAAAAGGGGTGACACCCCAATCCGGAATGCTTACCAACACAACCTTCTGTGGATTATTGTGCCCCTTCTTGATCGCGAATTCTATCAGTTCGCGAAGTTCCAAACGATATTGCTCTGCGTCTCGACCTCGGTATTGATTGTTAACGCCAATCAATAGCGTGACCAGATCGTAATGCTCAGCGAGTTTCGTTTCGGCAATCGCCTTTTCAAGTTCATCGGTGGTCCAGCCTGTCTTGGCCACAATCTGCGGTTTGCCGCAATCGATTCCATCGGCGGTGAGTAAACGCTGTAAATGATTGGGCCAGCGTTCCTCTTCCGCTACACTTTCTCCGATCGTATACGAATCTCCGAGTGCCAGTATTTGGCGCGGTGATGATTGGAACGAGAGCATAGCGAGAAGAGGTAACAAGATGTAAAGGATCATGGAAGACTCAAATGGAAGCGATCGATTTCAGGTTGAGTTTAGTTTAGAGATTAAGGCGTCAATATATGTCGACCCTTTTCAAATTGCTTGTGGCAATCGTTGCAGTGATTGAGCATCTTTTCATAAGCGGCTTTGGACGCAGCAAAGTCTTTCTTCTTGGCAGCGGCTACAAACTCGCCACCTGCATCACGTGAGAGTTCGCTATGCTTTACCCAATCAGCTTGATTTTCCGTCGGCAAACGCGAGAGCAAGAGGTTGCCACCCTCTGCCAAAATGAGTGCATCAGAGCGGACGGCTTTCCACGCTACGTTATCGGCAGGCTCTTGCGCCATCGCGATCTTCAAGCGTTTGTACGGAGCTTGAAAAACGCCTTCCATAAAATCGTGCATATTGACATCGATGGGCTTAACCGCGCCTGGCTCGACATAGGTTGTCTTAGCGGCAACATTCGAGTTGAGTATTGCGGGGGCCAAGCAGCACACGGCAATTAGAGCCAGGAACGAAACTGGGAAAAGTCGTGAAGATTTCATGGAGCACCTAAATGAGAACGAGTGAGATTTGCAGAGAAATGGCCGTCAATTGGCAAGTTGATTGAAACAGCATCCCACCAAATTGCAGCATCAGCTCACTAAATGTTTTTACAGTGCTCGGATGCTGTGGATTGGGTACGTAACGTGGTGTGTAGTACCGGAAGCGTATAGTACTCGAATAGAGAATCGATTAGAAGAATCCCAAGGGGGGCTGTTGCCCTGATTTTCCTACCAAAACAGGTGTGGGGCTCTATTTCAGAGGTGCGATTTACGCCAAAATGGCTTTTAGTCCATTCTCCCTCCCAAATCCCCCATTGAGGATCTTTTCATGAGTCTTACGCGAAGAGCATTTCTGGATCGCACTGCGCTAGCAACCGCCGCAGCAGCCCTCGCAACTCGCCCATTTCAGCAAGCGGTAGCCCAGGACGAACCAAGTAAAACTGCAGGACCGAATGATAGAATTCGAGTGGCCGTT
This sequence comes from Planctomycetota bacterium, assembly GCA_017303505.1. Taxonomy (GTDB): domain Bacteria; phylum Planctomycetota; class Planctomycetia; order Pirellulales; family Pirellulaceae; genus JAFLCP01. The sequence goes on from JAFLCP010000141.1 coordinate 7,488, forward strand.
ATTGGAGTGAACGGACAGGGTGGGGCACACGTTGGCGAATGGATGGCTAATCCAGAGGTTGATTTGGTTGCCATTTGCGATGCTGATCCAAATGCGTACAAAAAACATGTCAAACGTTTTGAGGGCATGAAGACGCCGCCGCGTTACGAACAAGATGTTCGTAAACTTTTGGAAGATAAATCGATCGATGCCGTTTCGATTGCCACGCCAAATCATTGGCATGCATTGATGGCGGTTTGGGCCATGCAAGCTGGCAAAGATGTGTACGTGGAAAAGCCTTGTAGCCACAATGTTCACGAAGGTCGCGTGATGACCCAATGGGCTCGAAAGCTTGGGCGCATGTGTCAAATGGGCGTTCAAAGCCGCAGTATGCCTGGGATGCGAGATACGCTCGAATTTGTAAAGAGCGGCAAGATTGGTGAAGTGAAGGTTGCTAAAGCGATCTGCTATCGTCGACGCGGTAGCATCGGCTTAGTCGAGACCGATGCCCCAGTGCCGGAAGGAATGGACTTTGATTTGTGGTGCGGGCCAGCTCCCAAGGTTTTGCCAAAACGTAAACGACTACATTACGATTGGCACTGGGTGTTTGAAACTGGCAACGGCGATTTGGGAAATCAAAATCCCCATGAGCTCGACAAGGCGCGGTGGGGCTTGGGCAAACAAGAGCTGCCTAAGAAAGTTGTCAGCATCGGTGGTCGCTTGGGTTACATCGACAATGGTGATGTGGCGAATAGCCAAGTAAGCATTTACCAATGGGATGATGCATTGTTGATTTCCGATGTTCGTGGCCTAGACATCAAGACCAAGATTACGTTTGGTTTGAAAGGTGGACCGTTCGACGGTGCCTGCAACATTTGGTATGGCACCAGCGGATACGCCGTGGGGCCGAACTATACTTCGGGTATCGCTTTCGACTACGACGGCAATGAATTAGGGCGTTGGAGTGGCGGCAGCTACCAAGCTCATTTTGCCAATTTCCTTAAAGCGGTTAAGAGCCGAGATTACAAAGATCTGCACCTAGACATCGAGGATGGACATCTTTCGAGTGCTCTTGCCCATCTTGGAAACGTCTCCTATCGTTTGGGCAAAGAAGTTCCATTGGGAACTCGCCCTAGCCTCATGTCGTCCGATAAGTATGTGGTCGATACGATGCAGAGCTTTGAAGAACATCTCAAAGAAAACGGCGTCGATTTTAGTTCCACCAAATTCTATCTCGGTCAGGAATTGACGATCGATCCGAAGACCGAATTGTCTACCAGCCCCGAAGCTAACAAACTCTTCAAACGCGAATATCGCCAAGGGTTTGTATTGCCCGAATTGTCATAGCATACAATACGTGGCCGATAGGCTGCGAACGGTTCAAATTTAGTTACCTTACTTTTTCTGCATGATGGGACCCACCTGATGAAACGAGTTTATTACACCATGTTGAGCTTTATCGCATTCGCCGCGATGGCTTTGGCGAATGTTGGCTTGGCTCAAGACGACAAATGGATAACGCTGTTCGATGGCAAATCGATGGATAATTGGGAGCGTGTTGGAAGCGAGCAAAGCAAATGGGAATTGAAGGATGGCGTTATTGTAGGTACAGGCCAGCCCTCGATGTTGGTTTGCGTCGATGGGCCTTACAAGAACTTCAAGTACCGAGCTGAAGTAAAGATCAATGATAAAGGCAATTCGGGACTTTACTTCCGAACCACTCGCAAGCCTGGGTTCATGGACGGCTATGAAGCCCAAATCGATAGCACCCATACCGATCCCATTCGCACTGGCTCTTTGTACGGTTTTTGCCACGTCTACAAGCAATTGGTGAAGCCTGACACTTGGTTTGTGTATGAGATTGAAGTTCGTGATGACGTGTGGCGCGGTCGCGAAATGACTCGCGTTAAGATCACGGTAGATGGCAATGAACTCTACGAATACATGGACTTTGCCAAGACGTATAAGACTGGCCATTTCGCTTTTCAGCAACATGATCCAGGCAGTGTTGTATCGATTCGCAAAGTTGAAGTTTTGCCGCTGAAAGATTAATTTTTCGCGGGTTTGATTGATCTGTTAACGGTCCATCGGGTGATTGCTCGATGGACCTTTTTTGTTAAACATCGCTTGATTCAGTGATCGTGAATCGTTCGAGATAGCCGAACTCGGGAAACTTGCCATCTTTAAGACCTGGTTGTCCCTGCATGCCTCCTAGAAAAACGGTTTGGCCATCGGCCGAAAAGCGAATCGTGGTGATTCGCATCCCCGTTTTCGCTTGACCGATTAACCGCCCGCTGTCTGCATCGAAGAAGCCAACGTTCCAATTACCACCTCGCAGTCGCCCACCCATCGCAAAGTACTTTCCTGAAGGATGGAATGCGAGGGCTTCCATAAGGCCTTCACCTGTATCGTCTGCGTGTGACTCTTGTATCTTTTCAACAGGGGACTTTTTCCAATCAAAGCGTTGCCACAATTGTTTGCCATTGCCCGCCATGGGATCGCGCATATCGCCCATGCCTGCTACATACAGTGTGGCCGAATCGGGTGAGAACATAAGGGCGAAGATGCCACCGATGTAGCAGTGGCTCTTAATGATACCCCAACTCGTAAAGCTCTTCGTTCTCCAGGTCGCGACCTCTTTCCCCGTTTCAATCTCGTAGACGGCCACATCACCCATGAGGTTGGCCGCTGCGACATACTTTGATGACGGGTCAATCGTCACGCATTGAACCGAGGGCAACATATTCCAGGCATGGATCACCTTACGCTGGTTCGCATTCAAAAGTTTAACGGTTGGTTCTGGACTGGGTTGGGGTGTGTAATCTTCCGCCCCTGCCAGATATTGTCCTGTGACCGAAGCCAACCATTTTTCGTCGGGCGACAAGACCATTTGCCAGGACCAGAATGGATGAATGGCTTCGTTCCAATTCGGCTCTACTAAATCGGAGGTACTTTCGTTGATGCTACGAGAATGAATGCGACCATCATATGCCGACGAATAGAGTGTTGTATTGTTCGCACTTAGGGCAATCGAGCTCACGTAACTGTCATGACCACCAATGCGTTTCGGTAGCGGCTTATCTCGATTGTTGTCAGCCGGAGGAAAATCAAACGCATAGATGCCATCCATGCAGGCAGCGTATGCGCGTTGAGCGTTGGCTTGAAGACAAAAGTCCATCACACCCATCGGAAATGGATAGCGACCTGTTTTCTTAAGTTCCAATTTCATTTTCGTCTCTCACGCCAAAAGTTCGGCGATGGGGGCTGCATTTTGTTCGACGCGATGGAATGTAGGAAATCCTGGCAAGTCATAGGTCTGATACGGATCGAGCCCCAGAGCTTTGTAGATCGTTGCAAACAGTCGGCGTTGATCGACGGGGTTTTCAGCAACATCCACTCCATTTTCGTCCGTTGCTCCATAGATCACGCCAGGTTTGATACCACAACCCGCCATTGCCATGCTCCAAGCGTTCGGATAATGATCTCGGCCGCGGGCCTCGTTTAAGTGCGGCGTGCGACCGAACTCTCCCATAATTAGAACCAAGGTGTCGTCCAACATCGAACGCTCAGATAGATCATGCAGCAACTCGAAAACAACTCGATCCAATTCGGGAACCAACATCTGATGCGTTTCATGATTAAACACATGACAGTCCCACGGCATCCCGTTGGCAACCATCACAAAAGTGGAACCGTTCTCAATGAGATGCCGAGCTAACAATGTATGTAATCCGAATGTACCTGGCCCATAGCGTTGGCGATCAGCTTCGGGTAATGCATTGAGATCGAAAAGGGGAGCTGCTTTCATGAGACCCTTTACTCGCTCGAAAATCGCGTTGTACGATTTGACGGAAGCTTCTTGATGATCGTTGGCAAACTTCTTGCTAAGAAACGCTCGAAGAGCTTCTCGATCCGCATGATCGACTTCAGATAGATCCTCGGGACGAAGAACGTTTTCGATCTTGTACTGTCCACCGTATCGGACTGGTCCATACTCGGCACCCAACCAACCGGCCCAATTACCTGCTTTGAAGGCTCGAAATTCATTTCCTTCGGGGCAAGGATCGAGCAGAACAAATTGAGGAACCGGATGGTCCAATTGCCCGAATTGCTGTGCTAGGACCGAACCGAGAAGTGGGCGTGTAAACGGTGGGCGAGGTGGTTCGCCGCGAGTCAATAAGTCGATTGCTTGAAAATGTTCATTCTGATCCGTCTTCATCGAACGAACGACTGTAAGCTTATCGAGAATCGTGGCGCACTTGGGCATCAACGAGCTAACATGAACACCAGGTATGACTGACGGGATCGAACCGAAGGGGCCACTGGTAGGCCTGCCAGGTTTGGGATCCCAAGTTTCGAACTGGCTTGGTGCCCCGCACAACCAGAGTAGGATGCAGCGTTTCCCTTTTTTCTGGGCCTCTTGAGCATATGCGGAGAGGGTAAAGAGGCCTTGGAAGCTCGCGACAGAAGCGGCCCCTGCCATGCTCCCTTGCAAAAACAAGCGACGGTGCAAACGATGATCGACATGCCCATGGACATTGCCTGATGCGCAAGGCTCTACAAACGATGGCATATTAGTTCGCACCTCGCGCTTAGTGATTAAAACGAAACTCGGATGACGTAAGCAAAGCCCAAGCTAAGTCTTCAATGAGTTTGGCTCGTGGGCGTGACGAGTTTGATAGATATTCCTGGCAGCGTTGTTTTTCTTCCTCATCAGGCGTGCGGTGCATGGTTGTCAGAAACAAATTCTCAATCGTCTTTGCAATGTCTGTTTGGAACGCTAAATCGGCTAGCCAGGCGGATTCTTCCACAGACACAAACTTGTTCATTAGTTCGCTGTTGGTCAACATCAAGCCTTGGCTCACGTTGGCGAAGCTCTCTTCTACCAACACATCAGGAAACAGATTCGCAAAGGCAACCCGATTTTCCAGGCTCAAAAACTCTTCCTGGTTCTTCAGCTTGAGTACGATATCTAACGAACGATAAAACGCCTCTGCCGTTAAGGGTTTGGCAATAGCCGAAGCAAACAGGGCAGGGTCCTGTGGTGCGTTTTCGCTAGCGCTGAGTTGATACGTTTGGCTGCGTGCTATGTTGCGAAGTAAGTGTCGCAATCTGTAGCCGGACCGTTCAAAGTCGCGTGATAACCATTGGAGTAATTCGGGGTGACTGGCAGGATGAAACGAATCCATGGCGTCTACCGGATGAATAAGGCCACGTCCTAACATGTGACCCCACATTCGATTCACCATTGCCTGTGCCAGTAATGGATGGCCTGGCAGCACTTGTTCGACAAATTGTTGTCGCCGTGAAAATTTGGGAATCTTGGGCTCGCCATCGTTCCCTGGAGTATAAAATTCTTCGCGGTCTTCTTCCTTCGAATCTTTAGCGGGACGCATTTCGGCAACCACATTGGTGCCTAAAAAGATAAGTTCGTTCGGGGCTGAAGAACCTCGAATGTTCGCAAACTCAGAAAAGCCCCCAATAGCGGATTCAGCGATTCGCGGGCCTTTCGGTGTGTCCACATTGGTACTTCGATTGAAGAAAGCTGCGAGTCCCCAATAATGTTTTTGCAAGATCTCATTCGCTAAAGGATGGTCATGGCACTGAGCGCAATCGATTCGTACCCCAAAAAAATCTCGTGAGACCGCTTCAGCGATTTCTTGATGATTGTTCTTTCGAGAATAGAGATACCAGATGGCACCTTCTTGGGCTTTATCCGTAGGACGAGCCAACAAGATTTCAGCTGAGACTTCATTCCATGGTCGATCATTCTGGATCGCGGTTTGCAAATAGTCATACCAGCCAACCTTTTTCGCTTGACGGATCGGACCAACATCTTTGCGACCTAAGAAAAGTGCCGTCAGCAGTTCTGACAAATGAAGAGCGTGTTCGGGACTGGTTAGCAAAGTATCAATGAGCACATCACGTTTGGCGGAGTCGGTTGACGCGAGGAATTGTTCGAGTTCCGTTGTGGTCGGTATCCGCCCAATCAAATCGAGATAGAGTCGGCGGGCAAACTGAGCGTCGTTGGTTCTTGATGCAGGTGTAATTCCATTCTCTCCCCAGCGCTTCGCTATCTCCAAATCGATAACCAAGTGAGCGGGAACATGGGCTGGATAAGTTTCACTGTTTGATGTTGTTGCACGGGATGTCTTTGAGGAACCAGCTTGCCATACTGATCGGTCCGCAATGGTCGACAAATCGTTCAAAAAGGAAGCGAGAACAGCAATGTCTCCATCGGCAAGTTGGCCTTTGGGGGGCATGTGCGATTCAGCGTTAGCCGCAAGAACTTTGAGCAACAAGCTCTCGGAGCTGTTCTGCGGGTCAAATACAGCGCCGCTAAGACTATTTCCTACAAGCCCCTGGATCGATTCCAAGTTGAGTTGCCCAGATTGCTTGACGGCATTGTGGCAGTTCAAGCAATGAGTGGAGAAAATAGGGCGAATCTCCTTCTCCCACCTTTGTTGAATGGATTCGGTGGTGTTTTGTGCGAACGCAAAAGAACTTAGCCAAAGTAGATAAACGGCAACGCCGCAAAATGACGGAAGCGATCTAGGACGAGACGTCATACGAGGTTTTGCCAAGCGGAACTTAGGAGGGGGATTGGTAGGGTTGTTCTATTTTGAAGTCAGTAGCTGCTGGAATCAACTGACGAGAGATTATCTTCGCGGAAAAACGGATTCAAGACTACTCCGGTGGTGCTAACTTCGACGGTAGTACTCTCCTCGAAGTTAAACTCGCGAGCGGGCGTGCTCTCGCAGCGATTCCTGAAACTTGGTTTGCAACTTGCTTTGGTAACGATAGGGATTGGTAACCATCACAATTTTTCGGCTGGGTTTCGGCCCCGTTAAAGAGCGGTAAAGGCGATTGGGACTGTTGTCCAACCGCTGAGCCATTTTCGGAACCAAACTAATCCCATGGTTCAACGAAACTAGCTCCTGCACCATCGCTAGTTGACTTGTCCGTTCGACAGAAACCGGATGGAACGATTTTTGCCGACAAAAGGAGAGGACATTATCGGTCAGGCAATGGGCCTCGCCAAGCAAAACGAAGGGGAGGCTTTCGATATCTTCGGCGCGAATGCTTTTTTTGTCTGCTAGAGGATGAGAGGCGGCCATCACCAGCAAGAGCTCTTCTTCAAATAACGGCTCTACCTTTAAGTATCTTTGTTCAATGGGTAGAGCCGCGATGGCGACATCAACTTCACCATCGACGACTTTTTTGAGCAAACGCTCTGTCGTTTCTTCTTGTACCAATAAACGAGCCTGAGGATGGTGTTGTTGAAAGTCTCTTAGTCGTTCGGGTAAAAAATAGGGCGCAATGGTTGGTATTGCGGCTACTCGTAATCTACCCGATGTCCCATCATCGATCAGTTCGTCTTTGGCATCTTCCACTAAACTCAAAATTTGTCGGGCTCGTGGTAGAAGAAGTTGCCCTGCATCAGTTAGCGTGACGTGGCGTGTTCGCCGTTCAAATAAGGGACGTCCCAACTCCTCTTCCAGTCTTGAAATGGAGCGGCTTAAGGCTGACTGCGAGAGGAAGGCCAATTCGGCAGCCCGAGTGAAGTTTGCCTGTTCCGCGACGAGCAAAAAGTGTCGAAGTTGATCGAGTTCCATGAGGTATTCGTTTCTTTACTCGCGGAATCTAGCAGGACGGACTAGGTTTGAACGCGATGATCGTTTTGCAGATAATAGACGAATATCATGCGTTCTGTGCATTATTACGGCATACAGGCAAAGTCACAACCGATCGAGTGACGGGATTGCGGCATGGTTTCACGCCGCGAACAAGTTTGGGGAAAAATTGGGCAACAGTCCAGGTGCGACAAAACGTGTCCTGCGCAGCTCCGCACGGCAAAAATGCGATCATTTTCTTAAGAATTACCTAGAAAGAAGTAGAAAAAGCGTGCCAGCATAAATAAATTTGCTACAGGTTAGTTGACGACAATAGCATATCGTGGATAACTTGTGGCGTATAAAGCTCCCTCAATCCGTGCTTAAAGGCGTTTTGTAGGATTTAGACTAAAAAGTTTGGGAAAAACAGCCCTTTTTGCGAAATTCCCCGAACTAACCCACTCTTTAGAGGAATAAGAATGAGTTCTGTTCAATTTTCTGTACGCCATTTGCTTGGGCTGGTGCTTGGCCTGTGGATGGTCATGGCCGCACCGAATTTGGTCATGGGATTCCAGCAAGGACTCGACGAATCCCAAATCGCCTTTTCCCCGGAAGAGCTGCATGAAGGGGGCGAGGCCAATCTCGTTTTGCCGGACTTTAATTCAACCGTCATGATGGGGTTATCTCCACGGACACTTTTGCTAGCCGGCTTGGTGATCAGCGGTCTGGGGTTCGTATTCGGGTTGGTGTTCTTCTACCAACTCAAAAACTTACCGGTTCATAGCTCGATGAAAGATATTTCCGAGCTGATCTATGAAACTTGTAAAACCTATCTGCTAACGCAAGGCAAGTTCTTGCTGATTCTGTGGGCGTTTATTGCTGTAGTTGTCGGCGTCTATTTTGGGAAGTTGGTGCCGTACAAAGGTGGCAACGGTTTGCCCATCGATCGAGTGGTTATCATTTTGCTGTTTTCGCTCGTCGGTATTGCGGGCAGTTACTTTGTGGCTTGGTTTGGGATTCGCATCAACACCTTTGCTAATTCGAGAACGGCGTTTGCAAGTTTGCATGGCAAGCCATTTCCGTGCTATGAGATTCCACTCAAAGCGGGTATGAGCATCGGCATGTTGTTGATTTCCGTCGAATTGTTTTTGATGCTCTGCATTCTGCTTTTCGTACCTCGCGAGTATGCGGGAGCATGCTTTATCGGTTTTGCGATTGGCGAGTCGTTAGGTGCAGCTGCGTTGCGCATCGCGGGTGGTATCTTCACCAAGATTGCTGACATCGGTTCCGACCTAATGAAGATCGTTTTCAAAATCAAAGAAGACGATGCACGTAATCCAGGCGTAATTGCTGACTGCACGGGAGACAATGCGGGTGACTCGGTTGGACCGTCTGCAGACGGTTTTGAAACCTATGGTGTAACGGGCGTTGCGTTGATCACCTTCATCCTTTTGGCATGTGAAACTCAAGTACAGGTTCCACTATTGGTTTGGATCTTCTTGATGCGAGTGATGATGGTGGTTGCATCTGCTGCCTCATACTTGGTCAATGCTCAAATGGCAAAGTCGAAATACAAGAACGCGGATAGCATGAATTTTGAGCAACCGCTAACGGCTTTGGTTTGGATCACCTCAATTGTTTCGGTTGTTCTCACCTTTGTCGCTTCAGCGGTGCTTGTCCCAAGTTTGGGAGGCGATGATACCCTATGGTGGAAATTGTCCGCAGTTATAACTTGCGGAACATTAGCGGGAGCGATCATTCCTGAATTGGTGAAGATCTTTACCTCGACGGAGTCCAAGCATGTTCGCGAAGTGGTAACCTCTTCGCGCGAGGGTGGCGCTTCCTTGAACATTCTGTCTGGTTTAGTTGCGGGTAACTTTAGTGCTTACTGGTTGGGCTTGGTGATCGTCGGCTTAATGGCAATTGCTTTCTGGATTAGCACCCTTGGTTTTGGTGATATCATGAAGGCTCCGGCGGTCTTCGCTTTCGGCTTAGTGGCTTTTGGGTTTTTGGGAATGGGACCCGTTACGATTGCGGTCGATTCTTACGGACCAGTTACCGATAACGCTCAATCGGTATTTGAGTTGTCGATGATCGAACAATTGCCAGGCATCGAAAAGGAACTCGAATCCAAATTTGGTTTGACTCCGCAATTTGAGAAGGCGAAGCATTTTCTGGAAGAGAACGACGGTGCGGGCAATACCTTTAAGGCTACTGCCAAGCCTGTTTTGATTGGGACCGCAGTGGTTGGAGCAACCACGATGATTTTCTCGATCATCATGGGGCTTACAGAAGGCCTCAAGCCAGAGCTGTTGCAAAATCTCTCCTTGATGCATCCACCATTTTTGCTTGGTTTGGTCACAGGTGGTGCAATCATTTATTGGTTCACTGGGGCCTCGATGCAAGCGGTGACAACCGGTGCGTATCGCGCTGTCGAGTTCATCAAGAAAAATATCAAGTTGGAAGGTGTCACCAAAGCTTCGGTCGAGGATTCCAAGAAGGTTGTAGAGATCTGCACCATCTATGCTCAGAAAGGGATGTTCAATATCTTTTTGGGTGTCTTCTTCTCGACGTTGGCTTTCGCCTTTATCGAGCCCTTCTTCTTCATTGGCTACCTCGTTTCGATCGCCGTATTCGGATTGTATCAAGCGATCTTTATGGCCAATGCGGGCGGTGCATGGGATAACGCCAAGAAGTTGGTCGAAACAGAACTGAAGGCGAAGGGGACCGATCTCCATGATGCGACTGTGGTTGGCGATACAGTGGGCGATCCGTTCAAGGATACATCCTCGGTTGCCATGAACCCTGTGATTAAGTTTACCACGCTCTTCGGTTTGTTGGCCGTTGAATTGGCTGTGTCCATCAACAAGATGAATGACAATAACCCGACCATCACACTTGTGTTGGCAGGCGTTTTCTTCTGTGTCGCCCAGTTCTTTGTTTGGCGTTCATTCTATGGAATGCGTATTGAAGCGGGTGATAAAGCCGCTTCAGCACATTAGAATATCGTTTGAGAAAAACATATCGCTTCATCAACGCCGCGTGAGTTTTCACGCGGCGTTTTTTGTTTTTGGAGTGTTGCTATGCAAAAGCTATGCTGGTCTGCCTTGGTCTTGTGGAGTTGTGTCATTTCCAGTGGAGTGCCGCAGGAGCCGCAAGTGAACGCCGACGAGGGGTTGGTGCACCATATCGTGTTTGCAGAAGGGAAAGATGGTTATGCAAAGGTTCGAATCCCGGCCATTGTCGCCACCAAGACCGGCAAATTGCTCGCCTTTGCCGAAGGGCGAACCGGAGGTGATAGCGGCCCCATCGATGTCGTGCTCAAAAGCTCGAACGATAATGGTCAAACGTGGAGTGATTTGAAAGTGCTGTGGGATGATGGTGACAATACCTGCGGTAATCCATGTCCCGTTGTAGATCAGAGCACTGGGACGATATGGCTGTTGCTCACCTGGAACAAAGGGACCGACAGCGAAGGGGAAATCATGGCGGGTAAAAGTGAAGATGTCCGCCATGTATATGTGATGTCTTCCAAGGATGATGGTGAAACGTGGAGCTCTCCCAAGCGAATCAGCGAAACAACTCGGCGAGACCATTGGCGGTGGTATGCCACCGGTCCAGGAAATGGGATTCAGTTGAGCCGAGGTAAACATGCCGGCCGGCTTTTGATTCCTTGCAATCACTCAGATCACAGCGATCCTAAAGAACACCCTTATCGTAGCCATGTTATTTACTCCGATGATCACGGCGATACGTGGAAACTCGGAGGAGTTCACGAAGCCCGGACGAATGAATCCGCGGTGGTTGAACTGAGTGATGGTCGCGTCTTGCAACAGATGCGGTCTTACCACGACAAAGGTGTACGAGCGATGGCGGTCAGCGATGATGGTGGAGATAGCTGGGGAAAAGTGTTTCTGGAATCGGCTCTGAATACTCCCGTTTGCCAAGCCAATATACTTCGCTACTCTTGGCCCGAAACGAAAGATGTGCGAGATGCCAATCTCATTTTCTTTTCTAGTCCGAGAGGCAAAGATAGAAAAGCGATGACAGTGTGGTCCAGTCGCGATGATGGTAAGTCATGGGAGGTCCATAAGAACATTTTTCCCGGCGGTTCTGCTTACTCAAATTTGGTAGTATTGCCCAATGGAGAGCTCGGTTTGTTGTATGAAAAAGATAACTACCAGACGATCAGCTTTGTAAGCTGGTCAATTCGATAAACCCGGTTCTGTGCGGCTCTGTCGAAACTATTTGCCCTCTTTCTCCCACTCTAACATGGTAGCGATATTGCGTTCCACTTCTGGGTTGCCTTTGCCGACGTAGACTCGCATATCGCTATCGTACATTGCTCTGGATTCTGGTCCTTTGTCGCCAGAGAGTTCAATCCATTTGTCAAGCTCTTCGCGATGCTTAAGCAGTGCGGCTTGATGTTCTGGAGCGGACGCTAAATTGTGGATTTGCCAGCGATCATCGCGCCAGCGATAGAGCTCTTCTTGTGGGCGTTCTGGTGCAAAAAGAAGATCTTCGCTGAGTTGAGGCAGCTGACGGTTTTCATGTAGTTGGCGAAGTGTTTGAACAATCGATTTGCCATCTTTGTAGGCGTTGGGTTGTAAGTGGGGACGCTTGGGATAAAAGTTGCGGATGTAAAGATATTCGTCCGAGCGGACGCTGCGCAAACGTTCGACGGTTTCGTCGCAACGGTCGCGCGCAGCGAAGATCAGGGACCGCTTTTGATAGGTGTGAGCCAGAATGTTTTCCGCTTGCATGGTGGCGGGCTTTTCAATACCAGCGGCCGCTAGAGTCATTGCGGCAATATCTATGTGCATCACCAAGTCGTCACGCGTAGCACCTGCTGGAATCCCTGGACCGCGAAGAATCAAGGGGATATGCGTTCCCTCATTGTAAAGAAACTGCTTGCCACGGGCATGGCTGATGCCATGATCGGTCATGAATAGGATCAGTGTGTTGTCTAATTCACCTTCAAGTTTAAGACGGT
>JAFLCP010000142.1 GCA_017303505.1 Planctomycetota bacterium
AAGCATCGTGTTCAACTTCGCGGCTTATCTGAGAGCGAAACTCGCAGGGTATTCACCGTGTTAAGTCGCTAGTTGGTTGCTCAAGTGATGTCAAGTGTCAACCGCTTTGGTTTTTGTGATTTGCTAGCACCAAAAAATGAAAAGCAAAATCATGTTAAGAGAATACTTGACCACGGCTACTTCCAGTGACTAGATTCATGGCGCGTCGAGGATATTCAGCGTTGAGCGAAGTGGTAGTCCATCTCGTCACTTTTGCATGGAAGTCAAGATTATGTCCGCACCCCGCTCTGCAGTAGCCGTCTTGGATCTGGCATCGATCAGTGTCGCATCTGGCGAACCGATGTCAGCCCTTTGTTTTCGTCGCTTTGGTCGACATGCTTTATTGGAATGGTCTCTGCGACGCTTAAGCGAAGCGGCGTTGCTTGATCATGTTGCGATTGTCGGGCCGAAGGAACTTGAGAGCGAAGTTTTGCGTTGCAGTTTGCAAGGGGCGATGTGGCTTGGGTGCGATTCGGCATGTGCCGTCGAACGCAGCATGCTGGTAGCTGAAAAATTTGTTGCCAAATGGCTGATCTATACCAGTCCGAAATGCCCGTTTGTGGATGAAATTCTGTTGGATCGGATGATTGGCACTGGCTGGAAACATCCTGATGCAGATTATGTCGGTTACTTCTCACCTACCAACCCAGAGTTCTCGCTGACGTCATTGGGGTTAGTGGGAGAGATGTGCCATCGTCGAGCGTTAGAGAAGTTAGCGACTCAGTCGACCGAACCGAAAGATCGGCGTACGGTTCCAGCTCGAGTGCGAGGTGGGGCTGACATCTTTAACTGTCGACTCTTGCCACTCCCAACGGCGTTGGACAACAAAGAGCTCCGGTTCTCATTGGAATCGGCTGCGGATTGGGAGCATGTAGATGCGTTGTTGGAATTGAGCGACGACGATGCCGATTATCGACGCTTGGCTGAGTATTCGCTGGAAATGGGACGCATCGACCGGCCCAAAGCAGATGCGAATTCCAATCTTGCCAATCCTCATTGGGGCACAAAAGCCTCGATAAAAGCTCGCTAATCGTCAAATTTTGCCTAATCGCACCTCTCCCTTTTGGCCGATACTACGATGGAAGCAGGCGGTAGAAGGACTTTTCTAGGTCCTTTGGTCGGCTGATTTTTCAGGCTGTTGGTTTCGTGCTGCAGGGATGCGGTTATGTATTCACGATCGATTTTGAGTGGACAAAACAATCCTCTACTGCGAGTTTTTCGCGGGGTATTGGCGGGTTGCATCACGCTCGGTGCGGTAAGTGGATGCACGCTCAGTCCCGAATTGATCAATGAATATCCTGCTTATGGTGGGATTTTTCAGCGCGCCGATCAAAGCCAAGGTCGCGTCGGGTCTGTGTTTAGTGATCCTAATTTGATGGGAACCGAAGGGGTTGTTGTGGTAGAGGCCGAAGACCACGCCATCATTAGTGACGAAGAAACCATCGACGCTATTCTCGAAAGCGATACTGCGGATGAAAAAGCGTTTTGGCGTGGACGCCAGGATGGAACCGTGGAAGTGATCCAAGACGACGCTGAAATCGTCTTTGAAGAAGAGATTCACTAAGTCGCCTCTTTTGTTCACCGCTAGTGTTGCCACCGCGTTGCCGATTATCTTTGGCAACTCAAACACCCATCTCTCCCTCGGTGTTTTGATGAAATGCGTGCGGGCAACATTCATTTCGAGTGCCCGCTCTGCTTTTCTGCTATTGGCAGCACGATACAATTTCAGTTAGCGATTGGAGTTTTCGATTCCAATCCCATTCCGTTCTTTTGAAATCGACGTTCGTTCAAAATCGACAACGATCAAATCAATAACCGTCTGGCAATGATGGAGAGTGACCCGTGGTTCAAGATTTAGGTTCGATGCTAGGGAATCAAAACGAGGCGGGTCGTAGGCAAACGGCAAACTTGTCGATTGGACAGTATCTGATCCGCCGTTTGCAGGATTACGGGATCGGGCATGTCTTTGGCATCCCTGGCGATTACATTCTGTCCTTCTATGGAATGTTGGAGAAGAGTCCGATCGATGTGGTCGGCGCGACGCGCGAAGATTGTGCCGGTTTCGCGGCGGATGCCTATGCTCGTATCAACGGGATGGGAGCTGTATGTGTGACGTATTGCGTGGGTGGCTTGAGCGTTTGCAACAGCATCGCTGGGGCCTTTGCGGAAAAATCACCCGTGGTGGTGATTACCGGTTCGCCCGGCCTCAACGAACGCATTAACAACCCTTTGTTGCATCACAAAGTGCGCGAGTTTCGCACCCAACTCGAAGTCTTTGAAAAGATCTGTATTGCAGCGACCGAATTGATCGATCCACTAACTGCGTTCAGCGAAATCGATCGAGTGTTGGATGCCTGTGATCGCTTCAAACGTCCCGTCTATATTGAAATTCCGCGAGACATGGTCCATGCCATTCCACCTGTTGCGCATGCGTTCCGTCCGCCAGCGACTCGCGTTAACGTCGATGCAATGGATGAAGCGGTTAAAGAAGCACACGAGCGATTGAAGAATGCCAAGAAGCCTGTCGTCATCGCAGGGATAGAAGTGCATCGCTTTGGTTTGCAAGATATGGTCGCCAAATTGGTCGAGCAATCGAATATTCCAGTGGCCGCGACATTGCTTGGCAAAAGTGTAATCAATGAAAAGCATCCGCTCTACATTGGGCTCTACGAAGGAGCGATGGGACGCTCGGAAGTGACCCAATTCGTGGAAGATAGCGATTGCGTGTTGCTGCTCGGAACGTTCATGACGGACCTTAACTTGGGCATCTACACAGCGAAGTTAGATGTGCAACGTTGCATTTATGTCACCAGCGAACAATTGCAAGTTTCGCATCACCATTACCAAGGCGTGCCTCTAGAATCGTTCTTGCAAAAACTCATCGCCGCTGGACCAACACCCTCAGCGCGAGCTATACCAAGCCATCTGCATCCTCGACCACCTGAGGAGTACGTGCTCGAAGCTGATGCACCGATTCGAATCAGTCGAATCATACATCGTCTCAACAAGGCTCTCGACGAACAGACGGTGGTCATCGCGGACATCGGTGATTCGCTGTTTGCGGCCACTGAGTTAGTCGTGCACAACAAAACCGACTTCATCAGCCCTGCGTACTATACGTCGATGGGCTTTAGTGTGCCGGCGTCGGTTGGAGCTTGCGTCGCTCGTCCGAAGGCGCGAGTGTTAGTGATCGCCGGCGATGGCGCGTTCCAGATGACGGGCCAAGAGCTATCGACCATTGTTCGCCGAGGATTTTCACCCATCGTGATTATCTTGGATAATCACGGATACGGTACTGAACGCTTCCTGCATGCGGGCGATTGGGAATACAACGAGATTCACGCTTGGAATTATCATCAGCTTCCAGCCGTGTATGGGGGAGGAAAAGGCTACCTCATTCATACCGAAGGTGAATTCGAAGCTGCGCTTGAACAGGCTTGGAATGATCGCTCGCAGATGCACATCTTGCACGTCAAAATTTCGGACAAAGATGGTAGCGAAACGCTGTTGAGAATGGCGGAACGTTTGGGCCAACGCGTTGAAAAAGGTGATACCAACGCCAAATAGTCCATCGAAAGCAGTCGCGAAGCTTGGTTTGTGATCCGCGCTATGGATCAATTCGGTTGACCGTAATTGGCTAGGATTCGATCGACAATTTTAGGGAAGAATTTTCCTGCCCAGACCAGCCCTCGACCACCCGCGCTAAGAATGACATCTCGCGAGTTGCGCTGCAGTGCCAAACGTGCTGCCCGCGCAACTTTGGCGGGTGGCATACTGCCGAGACTTTTGTTGCGGATATTGGCGGGGGTGTCGATCAGCCGATCAAAAAACTCGCTCTGCGTTGTACTCGGACTGAGCATGATCACGTCGATATGTTGCGGTTGCAATTCGCAGCGGAGCGATTCTCCCCACCCCCGCAACGCAAACTTGGCTGCGCAATATTCGCTTTTGCCTGGTACCGCTCGATGTCCTAACACCGAACCGATCAACATAATGGCCGGCTTGTGGCCTTGTTTGAGCAGTGGTAAAGCGAGACGTGTGAGTTCTACGGGAGCAAAGAAATCAACTTCCATCACTTCGCGTAATCGTTCGGGGCTCGCATCCGAAAATCGCCCCACGGCCCCTGCCCCTGCATTATTGATAACGACATCAATGCCTTGCCAAGAGTGTACGGCTTGATCAATCAGTTGTTGACGTATGGCTGGGGAGGTAATATCTCCGGCCAAGGTTTCGATACGGGCATTGTCACCCAACTTGCTGCGAACTGTTTGAACCAATTCGTCAAGTCGTTCGCGGCGGCGCGCGGTCGCCAAGACCGCTGCCCCGCACCGCGTTAACTCTAATGCTAAGTGCCAGCCAATACCGCTGGAGGTACCCGTCAATAGAATCCGCATGTCCTTCAGTGGGCGATACATGGGGCTGGCACCTTAGGCAACTTCTTCGTGATTGATCTTAGGAGTCGTCGTACTCGAATCGCTTTCAATATGTTCCACATCGCCAGCAGGAACATGCAATTTGCCCATGTGTCGCTTCGGGACACGTACTTCAACACTCACATGATCTTCTTGATAATCTTTCTTTAGAACTTCGCCCACTTGAGTCAACCACGCGACCGTTTTACCATCGGCCAAAGGAAGACGGACTCGAATATGGGCGAATTCACGACTTAACGCTTGGCTCACTTTATCAGCGAGTTCAGGAAATCCGTCGCGACTATGGGCACTGATGCGGATGGCATTTGGGTAACGTTGTTGAATCTGTATACAGCGTTCATCTGCACCGGGTCGATCGATCTTGTTCAATACCAGCAACGTATCTTTTTCTTCGATGCCTAGTTCTTTGAGAACCGAATAGACGGAAGAAATTTGCTGCAAGACAGCGGGGTTACTAGCATCGGCAACATGCATCAGTAAGTCGGCTTCTCGCGCTTCTTCAAGAGTGGCGCGGAAACTGGCGATCAAATGGTGAGGCAGATCGCGAATGAACCCTACCGTATCGCTCAAAAGAACCGGGCCCCAGCCTGGTAATTGCCAGCGGCGTGTTCGCGTATCCAAAGTGGCGAAGAGTTTATCGGCAGCTTCCACGTTCGCATCGGTCAAGGCATTCATCAGTGTGCTCTTGCCGGCGTTGGTGTAGCCAACCAACGATACGGTCATGCGATCGCGACGAGCGGCCACTTCGCGTTGCCGACGTTGTTCCACTTTCTTCAGTTCTTCCTTCAATTCGTGGATTCGCTTGACGGCGAGTCGACGGTCCACTTCCAATTGCTTTTCACCGGGACCACGCATCCCCACACCCATCGTTTGTCGTGATAAGTGGGTCCACATACGTTTCAACCGCGGCAGAGAGTACTCGAGCTGAGCGAGCTCGACGGCTAAACGCGATTCGTAGGTGCGGGCATTGTTGGCAAAGATATCGAGAATCAGTTGCGTGCGATCGATGACTTTCGCTTCGATCTCTTTCTCGATGTTTCTCGACTGCGCAGGTGAAAGGTCATTGTCGAACACCACCACATCGGCTTTATGCAGTTTGACCAATTGCTTCAATTCATCCACTTTTCCCTTGCCGATGTAGGTTCTCTGGTCGGGGCTGATACGGCGTTGCAAAATGCCGGCCACAACTTCAGTGCCGGCAGTTTCAGCTAGCCCGGTTAATTCGTCGAGTGGGTTGGGCACTTCGGAGTCTGCTGAATCGAGAACGCGGGCAACGATGCAAACTTCCTTGTGCGATTCGGTGGATATAGGTTGGGCCGCGCGGTTCTGAGAGTGCACGATGTAAGAGATCTCCTGGAGTTTGGGCGGCCGAAATGCTTGGCTGCCACGGTTTATGGAAAAGCTGTAGGGTGAGACCGGAGATGCTAGCGACCGGTTCAAAAGAATTATACTCCTCTGCCAGGAGAGAAAAGTAGTTAAAGTTAGGGGGTTTTTGAGGAAATGCGGGACCAATTTCTTGGTAAAGTTTAACGATTAATCAAGATTTGCGGGGTGGCGGGTCGATAACACACTTTGTCGAGGCAACAGGTTTGCGGTTTCGGACCTAAACCAGCTGCCAAGACAGGGGGGTTTTTCAAAACTAGATCTGTAGTCAATTCCACGAGTTGGGAGTGCAGCGGCCTCGTAGGCACGCGTGGGCACCCGTTTGGAGTTGGCAACTGTCCGGTTGGGCGGGACCCTCGATTTATGCGCCATACTCTCTTTAAACTTGCGGCTTACATTCAACTGGGAGCAGTAGCCCTTACAGGCTGTGCACCAACGCAGCCGTATTTTCTTCGCGAGAGAGCTGATCTCGTACATTACTTAGAGACGGCTCAAGAAATCGAGTATCCAGACCTCGAGAGCAATCCGTTGGCGGAAGCTCGCGACGCATTCAAGCCTTTCTCTCTGCGAAACCTAGAGTACGCCGAGATTGTGGATTTGACGTTGGAAGAGTGCGTACAGATGGCACTCGAAAACTCGAAGATCTTGCGTACCTCATCGGGCAATCAGCAGCAAATCAACGGACAGGCTGCATTGGTATTGAGCGGTGCTGAAGGTCAGGTAAGCAGCGTCTATGATGCGGCTCTCGCTGCCAGCCAAACCGGTGGTCAACCTTTGACGCTTGATGGTAGCGGCAACCGACTTGCTCCACGCGGAACCGTCCGCAGCAATCAGGTTGGTGGTGTCGAAGATGCTTTGGCCGAATTCGATTCTCAGTTTTCATCAGCCTTTGGTTACAACACAACCGATCGTCCGCGCAACGTAGGTGCTGGTAACCCATTCAATCCGCAATTGTTTCAAGGTGTCGATAGCACCATGCAATTTGCTTTGTCGAAGCGTACTGCTGAAGGTACGATCGTAACTGGTCGTAGCAACACAACGTATTCGATGAACAATATTCCAACGCCTGGTTTGGGGCGAGAAGTTCCATCCGATTACTTCACCAGCATGGAAGTTCAGGTTCAGCATCCTTTGATGCGTGGCCGTGGAGCTTTGGTGAATCGTATTCCAGTGATGTTGGCACGAATCAACGAAGACTTGGCATTGCATGAATTTGAAGGTCGCGTTCGCAACTTGGTTCGCGACGTTGAGAATGCGTATTGGGATTTGTATACCGCTTATCGCGCGGTGGAAGCTGCTCGCTTGGGACATGAAAGTGCCAATGCTTTGTGGCGTGTGGCGAAGTCGAAGTTGGATGTAGGTGAAGGTGCACCAGAATTGGAAGCACAATCACGATCACAAGTGTATTTATTCCAGGGGCAACTTGAGCGAGCCTTCAGTGGTTCCAATGTTGCGGGTAATGATCCGGGCGGATTGTTGGGACGCGAGCGAGATTTGCGATACTTGATCGGTTGGGCTCCAACCGACAACCGGTTGATTCGTCCTATCGACGAACCTACCACAGCTCGCTTGGCGTTTGGTTGGGACGATGTGAAAGATGAAGGTTTGTTGCGAAGTGTTGAATTGCGTCAACAAAAGTGGCAAATCAAACAACGCGAATTGGAATTGATTTCGGCTAAGAACAACTTGTTACCCGAAGTCAACGTATCGGGTATCTATCGCTGGGTTGGTGCCGGTGATGTGCTGGGCAAGACCAATGGTACGGGGCTTGAGTTCCCAGAAGCTGGCTCAAGTGCTATCGAAAGTTTGCTCGACGGCAACTATCAAGAAGTGGGAGCACGCTTGGAATTCACACCACCTGCATTCGGTGCACGTCGACAATTCACTGCTCTACAAAATGCTAAGTTAGGTTTGGTACGCAGCACGGCGATGTTGGAAGAAAAAGAAATCGCTTTGGTAAAAGAACTAAGCGAAGCTATGTCCAAGCTGGAATCACATCACGTTCAAGCAGAGACCTTCTTAGGTCAGTGGCAAGCCAGCGAACGCGAAGTGAGTGTATGGGAAAACAAATTGGAAATCGACAGCGAACGAGCTGAAGTGGTCTTGGATAACTTGTTGCGAGCTCAACAACGTCGAGCTGATGCACAGTTGAGCTACTACCGAGCTATTTCGGAATACAACAAGTCGATTGCCTATGTACATTACCTCAAGGGCTCGTTGCTTGAATACAACAACATCATGTTGGAAGAAG
This sequence comes from Planctomycetota bacterium, assembly GCA_017303505.1. Lineage (GTDB taxonomy): Bacteria > Planctomycetota > Planctomycetia > Pirellulales > Pirellulaceae > JAFLCP01. Next base: position 8,107 of record JAFLCP010000142.1, read on the forward strand.
GTCCATGGCCACACAAAGCTATGTGGGACGCTTTGGAACGAGCCCGCGAACGAGCTGCTGCAACTTACTACGACTATGGTGTAACTCGACCTGGTGTAATCAGCCAAGGTGCTGCAATCCAACAGATGGGCAACATGGGAACGGGCCCCGCTGCAAAGCAGACCGCAGCTGAAGAAGTTGCACCGGGTGAAGCTGTAGAGGGGAGCGAAGCAGTCGAAGGAAATGAAGCAGTTGAAGGGACCGAGGCCATCGAAGGTACCGAAGAATCGAGCGAGCCAGCTACAACCGAACGCTCCAGCGAGAAGTCGCTATTGGGAAGCAGCTTCTCATCGAGCGTTCAACCTGCAGGTGCAGGCCGACACTTAGGTGGCAGCTCCGAAGGGACTGGGACCTTTAGACCACGCGAAACAAAACCGATTGGATCGGGAGTGAGATAATCTCTCCGACCGCTGCCAAAGCGGTCGAGAGTAACGAAACAGCTGATGCTGTGAACGAGGGCAGGGGGAAAACTGAAACGGGTGGGAGCAGACTGTGCTTCCACCCGTTTTGGCATTTGTAGCACGGCAGTCCTCTGCCGTAACGCAACCCGGCAGTCCTGTAGAACGGCAGTCCTCTGCCGTATTCTTTAAGTACCGCGTTTTCTGAAAAACGGTTCCTTTTTAGTACCATCTGACAACAAATCTGAGTGACGTCATCATGTTTTGGGAAAGTGTTGTAGCTCGGCAGAGGACTGCCGAGTTACATTACGGCAGAGACTGCCGAGGTACGTTACGGCCGAGGACTGCCGTGCTACGATACGGCAGAGGACTGCCGTGCTACATTTCGGCAAAGGACTGCCGGTCGACGTTTCGGTAGAGGACTGCCGAGGTACGTTACGGCAGAGACTGCCGTGCTACGGACTGCCAGCGTACAGCCATTTTTGCTATGCTAAGCGAAACAACAAGATTCGCGGCAAATAAAGGCAAATTCGGATGGCCGACTATCGCTTCATTTCTTTCGACGGTATCGACGGTGGTGGGAAAAGTACGCAAATTGCGTGGCTGGCCGAATGGCTGACCGAACAGGGGCACGAGGTTCTTTCCGTGCGAGATCCCGGAAGTACCAAACTGGGCGAAGCTGTGCGTGAAATATTGTTACATCGTCAAGAAATTCCCTTGGCTTCGCGGGCCGAGATGCTTCTTTACATGGCATGCCGTGCCCAAATGGTGGAAGAGGTCATCCGCCCTGCCCTGCAAGCTGGCAAGATCGTGTTGTCAGATCGGTTTTTGTTGGCCAATGTCGTTTATCAAGGTTGCGGCGGAGGCTTAGATGTCGAAGAGCTGTGGCGTGTTGGTGAGGTGGCAACAGGAGGCTTATTGCCTGACTTAACCATTGTGTTGGATCTTCCCGTAGACGTCGCTTTGTCTCGAGTTGGGGAAAAAACGGATCGGTTAGAGAGCCGAGGTGTTGCTTATTTTCAGAAAGTCCGCGACGGATTTTTGCGCGAACTTCCTCGAGGTGGAAAAGCAACCAAAGTGGTCTCTGCAACGGGTAGTCCTGAAGAAGTCAAACATGCCATTCGTGAGGCCTTTCTGTGAGCGAGTCACGCAAGAAGAAAGCAGCCGCTGTCGAACAAGAAGTGGCCTATCAACTCCCTGGTACGTGGGATGAATTGCTCGGCCATGAGCGGCCTAAGAAATGGTTCGATATTGCTGTGCGCCAAGGTCGCTTAGCGAGCACCTTTCTGTTTGTGGGGAAAGATGGAATTGGCAAGCGGACCTTTGCCAAACTTTTGGCCAAAGCGTTGTTTTGCAAGAACTCCGATCCGACGTCGCTGCACTTTTGCGGTACTTGTGAAGCATGTGTTCAAGTCGATGCCAGCACACATCCCGACTTAATCGAAATTGGAAAACCCGACGATAAGTCGACGATTCCTGTCGACCTACTTATCGGTCCACCCGAAGCGCGTATGCGCGAGGGGCTCTGTCACGATATTCGACTCAAAGCGTTTTATGGTGGTCGCAAAGTTGCCATCTTAGACGATGCCGATACGCTGCAAGAAGAAGGAGCGAACTGTCTCTTGAAAACTTTGGAGGAACCGCCTCCTGGTTCTGTGCTTATATTGATTGGTACCAGCGAACAAAAGCAATTACCTACCATTCGGTCGCGGTGTCAGATCGTTCGTTTTCGCGAATTGCAACGCGAACAAGTTCATGCGGTTTTGGAACGTGTCTTGCCACAAGTATCCGCCGAAGAAATAAAAGATTTGGCAGGCTGTGCGGATGGAAGTATCTCACAAGCGCTGTTGCTCAAAGATCCTGAGCTAAGACAATTTCGTTATCAGCTGTATGAACGATTGGCAAAATGCCCGCTCGATTTTATGGAACTGGCGAAAGCGGTCGGTGGTTTAGCGGATGCGGCAGGTAAAGATGTCGGCGCATTAAAACGCGCTCGAATGAAAATTGTGTTTGAGTTCGGTGAGCGTTTTTATCGCCAATTGTTGATTGCGTTGGACGGCAAAAAATTGGGCTCGGACGATATGCTGCAGGCTAAGGCAGAAACGGCTGCTAAAGATTATCGCGGAGGTCGGCACGGTGCATTAGCATGTTGGCAACGCTGTCAAACGGCCGCTGAAGATGTCGACCGGTTTATCAACCAGTCAATGCTGATCGAAGCTTGGGCTGCTGATCTGGCCAAGTATTCGAAAGCTTGATGGCGCTTGGCTTGGTCTCGTTCGTTGCCGTAGCTAGTGGATGCTAATAACCAGCGAAGCAGCAATTGTTTAACCCGTAGCCGTAGCGCAGCGGAGGCTAGGCGGACGGCCGCCAACGCTGTTTAGCCCGCGGTCGGCCCTTGGAAAGAGATGCTGGTTTCTACCGCCTCAACCTTTTCAGGCCGAGAAGCATCTTGTGGGGTAACGCCTTTGATCTTCCAAAGGATTTCACGCAGGATGATGTAAGCGATCACTCCTAGCACGGCTCCGATGGCATCTGCGATTAGGTCTTTCCAGTCTGCAGTACGGCCCACGGGAATTTGGGTCACTTCATCGATCGCACCGTAAAGGATGGCTCCCATCGCCGCCAGTCGCACATTGCGAAAGCGATCGGTGAGTTTAGTGGGAATGGCCCACGAAAGGAGAAAACTCAAGCCGGCAAAAGCGATGACATGCAAAATCTTGTCGTCGTTGGCTCCCGGCATATCGGGAATACGGACGCGAGGCAGGTGTGTCCCTACAAAGAGTGCCAGCCAATATCCCACCAGGCAAATACTGGCAATTCGGAACCCATTAATCGTCGCGCTTATCATCACCAAAACGTAACCTGAGAGGGCAAAAATGGAACTTTCAACGTCTGGTTTACAGATTGGCCAGTCGCGTGGGGAGACGAAAAAGCGTAGTTTATGAACTAGCGGGGGAAATTTTTTCCGGTTTCCCCCCCTTCCGTTTTCCGTGGATTGCTGCGAAGGATGTCCGAATATGCCAATTTCTCCTCCGATTTCTGCCAATTTTCGGCAAATTGCTTTCTGGGCTCGTACCAGGGTGACTCACGCCTTTTCCGTTCGGTTTTGCCTATTGGCGGTTTGCATTTGGCTTACCTGCCAAGCGGTGAGCATTGCCCAGACGGAAAAAGAAAAAGCGGATCCGTGGAAGCCGATGTTGACCAAAGAGTTGCGGGAGAAGTGGAACAACACCAACTTCGGTGGCGAGGGGAAAATCGAATGGAAAGAGAATGAGGTCTTGTTGGACTTCGGATTCCCGATGACAGGACTCAATTTCACCGGTGAATTTCCCACCGACGGATTTGAAATTGAAATGGAAGCGAATCGACTCGATGGCAGCGACTTTTTGTGCGGTTTAACTTTTCCTGTGGGTAAAGGATTTTGTTCATACATTGGTGGCGGTTGGGGTGGAACCTTGGTGGGCCTATCGTGTGTTGATTACAACGATGCGGCTAACAACTCAACGACCCAATTCTTCGATTTCCAAAACAAGAAATGGTACAAGTTCCGTGTTCGCGTAGATGCGAAGAACATCACTTGTTGGATCGACGACAAAGAGATTTGTAAGCAAGAGCGCGAAGGACATGAATTCCAAGTTCGATCGGAAGTCAACGCAAGTCGTCCGATGGGTATTGCCGTTTATCAGTCGCGCGTCTCGGTACGCAATTTGCGCTATCGAGTTTTGGAAGATGACGAGAAGGCTGGAAAATAATCTCGTCATCATCATTGCAGTATTAGACGATTTCGCGTTATTGAGAAAAGGATGCTTTGCTTGCACGAGTTTTATATGCGACAGGCGTTTGCGTTGGCCCAGCAAGCAGCGATGGAAGACGAGGTCCCCGTGGGTGCAATCATTGTGCATGGTGAACGCGTCATTGCGGGTGCGTACAATCAGCGCGAACAATTAAAAGATCCGACGGCCCACGCTGAGATCATCGCATTGACTCAAGCTGCTGCAGAGCTCGGTAGTTGGCGGTTGGAGAACTGCACGTTGTACGTTACGCTCGAGCCATGTCCGATGTGTGCAGGGGCCATTCTTCAGGCTCGGATACCACGAGTCGTTTATGGTGCCACTGATCCTAAAGCGGGCGCTGTGGATACGCTCTATCAATTACTGCGTGATCCCCGCTTGAACCACCGAGCTGATGTCATCAGCGGAGTGCTAGCCCAGCAATGCGGCGGAATCTTAACAGAGTTTTTCGAAATGAAACGCCGCATGGGCAAAAAGGGGTGAGATACGAAATTGTTTTTCGCAACATCCGTTTGTGTTCGAACTTGCTTAGGTTTCGCTCAAAATTGAATTCTACAAGGACGCTGTTTACAGTCCGTCAATTGACGGATCATTCTCCGTAACTGTGTGCGTTGGTAAATCGGGAACGGCAATATGGACTAAGCGTTTCAGATCTTGGGCAGTCACAGATTTGCCCGTATGTACGATTCTTGCTAGGCGAACAATATTTCGAATTTGCCGTCCGTTGAGTGGTAGGGAGATAAGGTCGTTCATTTGATCATCGGTTTGAAGGTTGGCGACGGACAACATGGTCTGCCAAATCGACAATCGAGTTTCGTTTGTCAAATCGGGATAGCTCAGTCTTAAAGTTACACGTGACAATACTGCTGGATCTAAGACGTCGGCACGGTTGGTTGTTAAGAACAGAATGCCGCGATAGTAGTCCAACAATCGCAGAAAGATTCCAACAATTGCCGATCGTTCAAGATCGTTGCCTCGTTTGGCGAGAAAGATCTCGCATTCGTCGAATTGCAGAACCGCATTCCAACGCACGACGCGGGTGAAAACGCGATTCAGGTTTTCTTCGACTTGTTCGGCGGTGGTTCCCAGTTCGCCTAACTCTAAAACGTATAACGGTCGCTGCGTCAATTCGCTGTAGACTTCCGCAGTTAGCGTTTTACCTACTCCAGGATTTCCGGCTGCCAAGATGACAATGCCGCCATGTTTTCCGGCGATCAGGTCACCAATAATTGCATCGGTGGGTGCGCGAAAAACAATGGACAAAATGTCAAGCATTTCGCTGGGCAAGTGCAGGCGTTTAATGGCTGTTTGATCAAATTCGTAGTCTTGGATATCGTCGACATCGACGTATACATATCGTTTGGTATCGAAGCAGAAGGCGCGAACGAATGGAAGACGCGACGCATGATCTGTATGATCTACTCCATAGTAACCTCGCGACTCTTGATTGGTTTCTAGCTCATGGTCAATGATAGCGCGACGAGGTGATTGCGGCGTACCAATAGATCGAGATTCCAAATGCGACCACCACGAATAGGTGTTCGCAATCAAGCCTGGACCGGTGATCCAGATCTGTCGTCCAGTGTCTCTCGAAACGCGTTCTGAATTTAGGAGCCTGAGATTGAAATCGGTAGGAGAGCCGCTGAAAGGTCTCAGTCCTAGGTCGCGCAGGACATCGCCAACGGTGCGTTCAATAGGTTCTCCGTTGGGACCGCGAAAAAGATGTTCGCCAACCAATCGCCCTACCGCTTCGCTCGTGTCACCCACACTGACGATGCCTTGTAAACGAACCGTCGAGAACATTTTATTTTCGTCTTCATGGGTATTGGCGCCCAGATTGATCGGATACCAACGTCCATTGAGAAAAAACTCGCAATTCGGTGTTCGTATACCTAATGCGGAGAAAGTCGAAGCAAATTCAAGCCGAGTGCTCACGACCGTTTGATAAATTCGTTCATAATCTTCTCGGCTACCATGAATACCATGTACTCGCATCGAGATCATGGCGCGTTGGTTTACATTCAATGAGGGTTCGTCCAAGAGCCCAGCAAGATAGCTTTTGGGCAGAGCTTCCACGCGCACTTCGATACTCACGGTTCGAGCACCATCGCCAATTAGTTGGCGAACCAAATCACTTTCCTCCTTGGTCAATGAAACGCGATCTAAGGTGGATTGAAAGGCTTCGCGACGAAGTTTAATCGAGCTCATGAATTTGCCTAATTGCGGTTTGGATTGCTAATTCGGTAAGAGTATTATATCGCACTGGACGGGGATTTTGAGCTACGTTGGTCTGGCGCAAATAGTCAATGTTTGAGATTTTCCATGTTTGTATCCCGGGCAGATCTGAGGATTAGTTAGACTAATTATCAATCATCCCGACAAATACGTAGGCATCGCGACAAATACGTAGGTATCATGACATGGTTTGCGATGCAATCGCACTGTTGTGTAGACTTAGTGTTCTTTTGTTGTGCCCGCTTCTGTCTAGGCCTTGACCGAAACGGAGAAAATATCGAAGTAGTGGTAATACTCGTCTTTTCGATGGGATGGGTGCATGGAGCGATACCTGTCGATTGAAAGTCTGCGTCAGTGGGAAACAAATGGAACTTCGTGGGAAGAACTGGGATAACGAGCGAGCACTTGCCAAGATAGGCGAGAAGAAAGTTCGAAGTCTCGATCTGTACAACACGTCTGTGGATGACGATTTTTTAGCTGTGCTGGCCCCTCGCGGTGGACTGAAGAGCGTTCATTTTGTCAGCGAGATCATCACCGATCGCGGCATTGAGTTGTTGGCTCAGCATAATGAACTTGAAAGCCTTTTGCTTTCGGGTGTTCCGAAAGTAACCGATGCGTCTCTTGATTCGATTGCGCGTTGCTCATCGATTCGCGAACTTTATTTGACCGGGACAGGGATCACAGATCGGCGGCTCGAATGCCTCAAGGAGCTTCCTAAACTTTGGTCGCTATCCATTGGAAATACATCGATCACTGATGAGGGGATAGGTAAAATTGCTTCGCGGACAATCAGTCTGATTTCATTCGAGAATTGCGCGATTGAGGGATATGGATTTGCGTCATGGTCGCAACCGGACAAAATGTCCTTTTATGGAAATGGCAGTCGGCTCACCGACGCCGGGTTCGCTACAGTTTGTGCCTGCTTTCCTCAGTTGTGGAATGTGGTTATCTCTAATACGCGAATTGGAAACGACGGAATCCGAGCGTTAGCTGGGCAAACGCCCACTCTGCTTCGCATACAGAATAGCAACATCGATCGAAGGGGGATCGAGTGGATTGTTGCCAACCTTCCTGTGCAGGGACTCGATGTTGCGCCCGCTCAAATGACCCAGGCCGAGGCCCAAGCGATGGTGAAACCGCAGGGGCTGCGCATCAACGTCTACGAGTAGATAACCTCAACGAAAGAGAGCTATCGGTAGCCGTGGCGATGATGAAGGTTGTTAAGTTTGGAAGACTTTTCTGGTTAGGTTGATCTTGACGGGCCGGCGAGCATTTTTCTATAGACGACTCTCATCCACAGCACTCCATTTTTCGAGCGAGTTTTCTTTTATTTCACCTCCAAATCCGCGTCTGGAACTAGCCTCTTTTGGCTATTTTACCTCGTTTCTTGCTTAAAAGCGGTCAAACGTCCCATTTCGTTTGGGATTGGCCGTGTGTGAGCATTTTTTCGACAAGGTTTACCTAAACCGACTCAACTTGATTTCGCGGACGATCCGATACTACCTGCACGACCGGACTTTTGCGCGAGCACCGTATGCCAACGCTCGCTGGCGGTGCGGACAAACAAATCCTGTGCTAGAGTGGAAGTGAACTATGTCGGTGCTATGCAAACTCTCGCGTCTCTTTTTCGCAGCTGCCCTGTTTATTTCAGGTCAGGTAACCTTTGGGCAAACGTATCATCCGTTTGCTGAGCCATTGGAGTTCGATCCCGATTGGCAGTTCTTCGCTCCGATTGAACTGCAAGATGTCGAGGAATTGGCTCCAAAGAAGCGTGCGTCATACGGCTGGTATGGTACGTATGACCGTGCAAACATTTGGGTCTCTCGCTCTGATTCAGAAGCGAGCAGTGAAACTGGTGACTTTACTTGGGGTAACCGTTTCGACTTCGGTTTCATGACCGAACAAGATTCCGGTTGGTCCTTCACCGCTTGGCATGTTGATGGACCTAACGTCTATAACAACATCTACCAAGAACGCATCAACCGCTTTAACGCGGACGATGACCGGGTGAACGATCCAACTGCGGACGAAGTATTCCCTCGTGGTGATCGTAATGATCCAACCTACAACGAGCGTGTCTACATCCTCCAGGACAGCTTGAACGTTGCTAATTACACCAGCATCGAAGGCAACAAGACCTGGCGTCTTGAGCCCTACCGATACGGTGGGATCCTCGAGCCGCTTGTTGGCTTGCGATATGCGAAGTTCAAGGACTTCTCGATGAACGATAACTACTTCCGAAGCGACGGTGACGGTGACCCAACCACCTTGGAACAGGAAACCTTGATCACCAACCTGAACACCGTTGATAACCAAATGATGTTGGGCCAGATCGGCTTCCGTTACTTCAAGTACCACAAACGCTGGATGCTGTCGACCGAGTTCCGAGCCTTTGCTGGTCAGAACTGGCAGAACCGAGCCTATCAATTGCGTCAAACTCGTACCTTGTACGATGACGTAACCACCGACGCTAACGTGATCTCGATCGACGCTACAACAGGTTCGTTCAACCTAGCTCAAAGCAACAACGAGGTTGTATACGGTTTCGATTTCCGAGCTGACGCGGCTTACCAAGTGACTCGATCGGTATCTTTGCGAGCAGGATGGTCATTCACTGACTTCGCTCGTGGGATCTGGCGAGGAGCTAACCCAGGCTTTGGCAACACACAGCTGAACGATCAGGGCGTGATCTTGTCAGGTGTAACGTTTGGTGTGACTTTGAACCGCTAACACCGGTTTCTGAGAACAGATTTGCTTGCAATAACTCCGCAGCGACTAGCACCGCTGCGGAGTTTTTTCGTTTTGGTGCCGGACGTAGCATGGGTCTCCAACCCGTGCTTCGTAACAAGGAGGTAGCGTGGGTCTTCGACCCGCGCTATTGAATCAGGGAGCAGCCCGGGTCGGAGACCCATGTTACGGTAGGGGTACGGGTCGGAGACCCGTGCTACTTCTCATAATCCGGGCTAGGCACGTTCGTTCCATTTTGATACCAGACCTTTTGAAGATCTCTTCTGCACTCAAGATGGATTCAAAGCAGGGATTGCTAGCATGATAGTCGCAGGCTGGTGCCAACAAAGTCGCACGCGATTTCTAAATATCTGCCGACAGAGGACCAACGCAAAAAAAGCGTTGGCTGTGATCGCTTGCGCCTTGCCGTTTTCTGCCGGCTGCATGGACGGCCCTTTTTATCAACTCAATTCGGCGATGCCCTGGACACAGCGGGCGTGGCAAGAAGATGAAAAATATGGGGCGACCTACACCACTCGTATCGCCGAGTTCGATCGACTGAAATCGCAAATCGCCTACATGGAACCTGAAGAGAAAGAAAAGTGGGCTAATATGCTCACCGAAATGATGGACACCGAGACCAGTCCAGAACTTCGTCGTCGAAGTGTGGAATGTCTGGCAATGATCACGGGCCCAATTGCCGATGAAGGTTTAACCAAAGCATCCGAAGATAAAGTCGACAAGGTTCGTATCACTGCTTGTAAGGCATGGCAAGCAAGGAAGACCGATGCGGCTAAGAAGATGCTGACCCAGATTGCAGTTTCCGATCAAAGTCCCAGTGTTCGAATTGCAGCCTTAGAAGCCCTTGGAGAAACGGCTGGCGGAGTCGCCAAGGAAGCTTTTGAGATGGCATTAGAAGATGATGATCCAGCGATTCAGTATCAAGCGGCGAGGTCGCTGAAACAAATCACTGGTGAGGATTTTGGTGGAGACATTGAAGCTTGGCAGAATTTTCTTGCCAATAGCCCAGGCTTTCCCGAGGAACCCAAGGTAGCGGACCAATCATGGTTCTCTATTCCTACGCTTACTCGTTAGAAATTGCCATTCCCTCGTGAGATTTGAAAGTGGTGACTTGCTTCCCCTTTCGATGACCGAGTCGACAAAGAACCTTGCACTTATAGAGAAGCAAATGCACCGCGATTACACGAGCAACTGGTCCCACTCTCTAGTGTCAAAGGTATCTTTGGCGAAGTTATTCCGGGCTACCCTATGCTGCGTCCCTCATTTCCTACTGGCTTCCACGGGCTACATCGGGGCGGCAACGCTCCTCTCGTCAGCGATTTATGCAGATGAGTTACCCGCTCGAGCTCAAGCCCCTGACGAAGGAACACCTCCTTCGCCGATGGATTTAGCTGAACTTGAAACGTACCCAGGCGAAGTTGCGACGCTTCGTCCATACACCAATCCAGCCAACCTGCGTTTTCGTCCGAGCCCCTTGCGAAACGAATCAAACGCACAAAATTCAGAAGTTCGCGATATGCCTTCTGAAGTCACAATGCCACTGGCTTTATCGGAAGGCTCGTCGCTCCGTATGGCTGCTGCCGGCGACGAAAATGAATGGCAAGTTCAACACGACAATCCGCTTCGAAAGGGAGGCCCACCCAAAAAAGGTTTGGTTTCCCCGACGACCGCCAAGCCAGTAGAGCCCGTCGCGCCTTCCGCTGATACAAAAACGGACACGACAGTCGTCGCAGATAAGCCTTTGACTTTGGAACAACCTTCTGACGCCAAGCCGCCAGCTGCCACGACCCAAGAACCTTTCAAAGATGTAGGCTTGGTTGTACCATCTCGTCCGACTGCAGAGGAAGGCAAGAACATCCGAAGTGAAATGGCTTCTCCTGAGGAGTCAGAAGAAACCGTGCTGCATTTGGGCGATGATCAAGATAAGCCAGCTCCGCTGCCACCTGGAATCGAGAAACAGCCGCTGCAAAAGGTGAAACCTGAAAAAGGTTTTGATCCAGAAGACAATGATCAGCCATCTCGAGCGGGACCAGGGGCAACTGCAGATTCCGAAGAAGACCCTAAGCCAAGCGAAGTCGAAGAGGAGCCTCAATCCAGCGAACTGTTGAGGATCTTGCAAGAGAATTCAGCGCTTGAATCGCCGGATAATGCCAAATCGAAGGCTGGCCGTGTACCCGTTGAGTCTCCTTCAAAGTCGAATGCTAAAACGCCAACCAGTACACAATCGTCCGCTCCAGCACCCTCTTCGAATTCGAAGCCCACTGTTGCTCCTCAAGCCAAGCAACCGATCAAGGTGCTGCCACAAACCGTTCGTTTGCGTCCTCGCGTCGATGCGGCGTTGAACTACTATCTTCTTCGTCCTGAGTCGAACGTGGAGCGAAGTCCTTGGGCTGTCTTTCACGCAATTTTGCCGTTTGGTTCCGAAACAACATTGAAAGCGAATGGCCGCACGGTCT
>JAFLCP010000143.1 GCA_017303505.1 Planctomycetota bacterium
ACGGTTGCCAATCCATAGAGTTTTCGGACTTCTTCTTCGACTATGGTTGGAACAGCAAACAGACCCAGCCCACTTTTCCCCGCGATCTTCATCATGGCACTGTCCGCAAACTCCCCTCGAATCATCGGGACAATATTGCACTCGGAGAACCAACGATCGAGTTGGCGGCGTAAAACAGTTTCTTGTGTTGGTAGCAGGAATGGCGCACCATGTAAAGAATTGGGAAAGTTTCCCTTGTAGCGTTTGGCCAGGTCGGCTTGGCCCACGATGCTGACGTCCGATGCCCCAAGTTTGTGCGAATGCGCTTGCACACGATAAAGTGGGTCGAGCGCCGTATCCGAGAGTACGATATCAAGCTTATGGATCGCGAGATCAGCAATTAAGTCGGCCATGGGGCCTTCGCGGCAGATCAATCGAATTGGCGGATCGACGTTCAATGCGGGCTGAATGAGCTGGAAGGCAACCAATTTGGGCATCACATCGCGCACGCCAACGCGAAGTTCCATCGGACGTCCAACCGGCCTCCCCTTCACCATCTCCAAGAGTTCCCGCCCTGTGCCGAATATTTCGTCGGCATACTCCAGCACTTCTTTGCCCATATCGGTCAAAACAAGTCCTCGGCCTTGTTTGGCAAACAGGCGAACTCCCAGCGATTTTTCCAACGCTCGAACCTGTACGCTCACACTCGCCGGCGTAACGTGCAACAGTTCGCTGGCACGCTGTACGCTCCCTTCACGAGCCACCATCCAAAAATTCAGCAAGTGATGATAGTTAAGCCAATCCATCGCAATTGTCCCATAGTTAAGTTTTTCTAAACCATTGCAGTGGTTTTATTAAGGTATTCAAAGTGTTACTCAAGCGTATACTACCTCACAGATGACATAATAGTTCGCTGCCACGAAAAGAAACGCTGCAAATCCTTGCCGCAAGTTTTCGAAAGTAATCCAGGCTTTGACGACATTCGTAGGGATCGCAACATGCTCTGTCCACATTGCAATACGACCTTGTTGATGACCGAACGACAAGGTGTCGAGATTGATTATTGTCCAAAATGCCGAGGCGTATGGCTCGATCGCGGTGAGCTAGAGAAACTCTTGGAACGGGCCTCAGAACGGGATAGTCGCGATCGTCCGCGGGACGATCGCGATCGAGACGAGCCCCGCGAAAGTTATCGTCATTATGATGATGACGATCGCCGCCATCCCGATCCTTATTATGGGAAGAGAAAGAAGCGGGAATCGTGGTTCAGCGAGATCTTTGATTGGGATTGATAGGCAGACCGTCCCCTTACGCCAGTAAAGCCTTCACCACTGATGGACTTTCGACACCAGTAAGCCGGGCGTCGAGTCCTTGGAATTTGTAACTGAATCGCGAATGATCAATGCCCATACAATGTAGAAGTGTGGCGTTGAGATCATTGATCGATACAGGATCTTTCACGATGTTGTAGCTGAAGTCATCCGTCTCGCCGTGAACATAACCACGGCGGATGCCGCCGCCCGCTAACCACATGCAGAAGTTTCGAGGATGATGATCGCGGCCATAATCATCTTTGGTTAGTGTTCCTTGGGAGTAGACCGTGCGGCCAAACTCACCACCCCAAACGACGAGCGTTTCATCGAGCAAGCCCCGTTGTTTGAGGTCCATAACCAGCGCCGCACTTGCTTGATCGGTTTGCCGACATTGATTCGATATCTGATATGGCAAACTGCCGTGTTGGTCCCAACCGCGATGGAATAGTTGCACGACTCGTACACCGCGTTCAACCAAACGGCGAGCCAACAAAGCGCTATGCGCAAATGTCCCCGGCTTGGTTACATCAGGTCCGTAGAGTTCGAGAGTTGCAGCCGATTCATCTTCGATCCGCGTCAGGTCGGGAACACTGCTTTGCATACGAAACGCCATTTCGTATTGGCTGATACGCGTTTGGGTTTCCGGATCACCAAATCGTTGCAACGTCTTTTGATTCAGGGCTTGAAGTGCATCCAGCATTTGTCGGCGATCGCCTCGCGCCACGCCATCTGGATCTGGCAAATACAGCACCGGATCTCCCGAACCTCGCAGCGCAACACCGTTGTAACGCGTGGGCAAAAAGCCGCTTCCCCACATGCGGTTATAGAGAGCTTGTCCGTTACTATCGTTGGGGAACTGTGGTGTAAAAACCACAAACGCAGGTAAGTCGTTGTTTTCACTACCGAGTCCATAGGCAAGCCAAGATCCTAGACTTGCTTTACCGGGAACTTCCGAGCCCGTCATGACAAACGTGCACGCAGGATCATGATTAATGGCGTTGGTATTGATGGATTTGATGAGAGTAATATCGTCAACAATTTTGGCGGTGTGGGGTAGGATATCGGTATTGACCCACGTGCCGCACTCCCCTTTTCGTTCGAACTTGAACTTCGATGGGGCGCAAGGAAATCGGGTTTGCCCACTGGTCATGGTTGAAAGCCGTTGTCCTCCCTGCACGCTGGCAGGAAGATCTTTGTCGAAGTAATCTTTGAGACCGGGCTTATGATCCCAAAGGTCTAACTGAGAAGGGCCACCATTCATATGCAAATAAATGATCGCTTTGGCCGATGGCTTAAAGTGTGGTAGACCAGGCAAAGGTGGATGCACCATGCCCGAGCTGGTGTCAGCCATGGCCGAGCCATTGGACAAACCCATCGCAGCCAAAGCTAAGCCACCGAGTTTGAGTCCGCTATCTCCGAAGAAATGACGGCGCGTTTGATTCACTTGATATTCAAAGCGTGGATCCATGACATCCGTCCTCATTAATTCCGGGTTAATGTTTCGTCGAGATTAAGCATCATGCTGGACACCAGCGTGAACGCCGCCAACTCAGCCACATCAAGTGATTCGTCGCGAGATGATTCACCATGAGCGACCAACTTTGTGGCAGCATCTTTGTCTCCCTGGTATCTTTGGCGATGAGCGTTCAATTGCGATTGAACAATTTGAAGTTCATCTTCGGCAGGTTGCCGCGATAAGACTTCTTGGAAGGCAAAGCGGATTTTGGAACTATCATCGGCTCCACCATCCTTCAAGATGCGTTGAGCGAAAACTCTGGCCGCTTCCACATGTTGCACATCGTTCATCAGTTGCAGGGCCTGCAATGGTGTGTTGGAACGTTCGCGACGGGTGCAGAACTGTTCGCGATTTGGTCCATCGAAATTGCTCATAAACGGTGGGGGAGCAGTGCGCTTCAAGAAGGTGTAAATGCTGCGTCGATAGAGCGATTCCCCTTTGTCTTGAGAATAAAATCGCGTATTAGAACCGGCGAACCCAACGGGTTCCCAGATGTTGGCCGGTTGATAGGGTTTCACGCCTTTACCACCCATTTTGTCAATCAACAGTCCGCTCACCTTCAGTGCGTTATCGCGAATTTGTTCTGCGTCTAATCGGAAACGTGGGCCACGGGCATAGAAACGATTCTCAAAATCGTTCGCCAGCAGTTCTTGATCCACATGAGAGTCTCGTTGGAAAGCCGCACTGTGCACGATCAAACGAACCAGTTGCTTTACGTCCCAGCCAGAGGTCTGAAAGCGAACGGCTAACCAGTCCAGCAATTCAGGATGGCTTGGAAGTTCACCTTGCGAACCAAAGTCGTAGCTCGATTTGACCAAGCCAACTCCGAAGAATTGTTGCCAAAATCGATTGACGGTAACTCGAGCCGTTAACGGATGATTGGGGGCGACCAACCATTTCGCTAAATCTAAACGTGTGGCACGAGCATTGGGATCAGCTTTTTGCAAAGGAGGCAAGAAGGCAAATACCTCGGGTTGAACGGGATCGCCTTTTTTGTCGTAGGCACCGCGAATCATAACAAAGCTCTCGCGAGGACTTGGCATATCGCGGAAAACGAATGTACTTGGAATCGAATCTTCAAGTCGCTGACGTTCCTGTTTCAGTGTTTCAGCTTGCGCTCGCAGATCGGTGAAGTTGGCTTTCGTGGATTCACAAATGGCCTGAACGTAATATCGTTGCAATAAAGCCGTATCAACATCGGGTTTAGGTCCCCCCTTGGCAAGTTCCTTTAGACTATCAGGAATTCCTGCCACATCTTTGCCTGCGATCTGTTGCCACCAAGCTTGGAAAGAGCGTTGTGGATCGGTGGCCGGATTGACTGCCCCAGCGACACCCACTTTGTCCCAATAAACGGTGCCACCAAATTGAGTCAATGCGAAGCCCGTTAAGCCGTCACCTGGATTGAGCCCAACTTTCTCAACCGGGAATTCAAGTCGAACCCACTTTCCAACTTCTGGTAGTGGGCCCATGCCAACTCGCTCCGTTGTGTTTGCAGCGCCCCATTGAATTGCTTCATAGTCACCCCAAACGGCACGATGTTGCCAGCCACTTCGATGATATTGGAGCATAATGGCTTTGGGAGGGTTGGCAGGATCAAGCCAAACGTAGGCAAACAGACTTGCACCCTGCGGAAGTACCAAAGGTTCTTTCGCTTGATCCCAAACGTCTTGTGCCAAGCCAGCATCGGTGCGTTTAACAGCCCTCTTTCCACTAAAGACGGCTCCACCCTCAAGGCTCTCAACATACTGTGTCGCAGCACCAGGAGATGCGAAAACACGACCTGTTGCTGGGAAATCATCTTCCATCCAGACGTTCTCTACCATCATCGTTTCTGACTTTGGTTCTGCGGCAGCTGGATCTTGATAGGCAACGGTCGCAGCTTTCTCATCGATCTGCGTTTGAACGGCCGCCAGTTTTTCATCAATCGCTTGCTGCTGCGTGCGAATTTCAGGCATATTCAACTTGAGAACAGGCTGAGTAAGCAACGCGTTGCCGTCGAAACCGGGATCAGCGGCCGAATTGAAGAAAGCGTACATCTGATAGAATTCGCGTTGACTGATTGGATCAAATTTATGATCGTGGCAAACGGCACATCCTCCAGTGAGCCCCATCCAAGCAGAGATAGTGGTGCTCGTGCGGTCGACCGCGTAACGATAAAGCAACTCATCATTGATAGAGCCACCTTCGCTTGTGGTGACATTACAACGATTAAAGCCGGTGGCAATCAATTGATCTTCGGTAGGTTCTGGTAAAAGGTCGCCTGCCAATTGGGAAATGGTGAACTGGTCAAAGGGGAGATTTTGATTGAAGGCTCGAATCACCCAATCGCGATACGCCCACGTTTGTCGCTCGTTATCTAAATGCATACCGTGTGTATCTGCGTAGCGGGCAACGTCTAACCAATGTCGCGCCATTTCTTCGCCAAACTGTGGGCTATCCAGATATTTTTCAACCAACTTCGAATAGGCTTGATCGCTGTTGTCTTCCAAAAAAGCCTTTACATCTGCAGTAGATGGCGGTAGGCCGGTTAGGGCAAAGGAGAGACGGCGAATGAGAACTTCTTTTGCGGCCGCAGGGGCTGACTTAAGATTACGTTCTTCTAATTTTTGTCCTAAGAACGCATCGATTTCATTGTGCACCGGATGAGATGTGTTTGGAACGGCTACGGCTTGTGGCGGTTCAAAAGACCAATGCTTTGCGTACGGTGCACCTTCTTCGATCCAGCGTTTGATGAGTTCTCGCTCAGCAACTGTAAGTTCTTTATGGCTGTCTGGAGGTGGCATGACCGAGTCTGGATCTGTTGTCGTAATGCGCGACCAGACTTCGCTTTTGCTGATATCACCGGGGGTAATGGCAATGGTAGAGCGACTATTGTCGAAAGCACCTTCGGCAACGTCTAATCTCAGATCCGCTTGTCGATGTCCTTTATCAAACCCGTGGCACGCAAAGCATTTGTCCGACAGAATCGGTCGAATGTCACGATTAAAGTCAATCGGTTTGGTTTCTGCTGCAGTTGCACTAAGGCAACAGCTAATCTGAATACCAATGATAGCCCACAGAGCCAGAGCGGGTATGCGCGAGAATTGAAACATGCGCGAATCCTGACACGTTGAACGCATTGTTATAGGTGGGATAAAAAGGAGGGAAGAAGAAACGTTTGGCGTCTCTCCTTCCCTGACATTGTACACGAATCAGCGACCGTTCTCAATTAAAGGCCATGGCCCGCTTCGCTCTTTTCAACGGCTTGATTTCCGTCTAGGCTCGCCAAAAAGGCCACCAAATCGCGAAGTTCACGATCGGAAAGGTACTTATACAAATCGAGTGGCATCGACGATTTTCCTTTGCGTCTGTCGGTGATGGCATCGACAGGAATCGTCACGTTTTTGCCATCTGCTAAGACTAAAACGAGTTCGGTGTCGTTTTCGGACTTAACAATGCCGGTAAAAATTTCATCATCTTCTGTCAAAACGATGGCCGTTTCAAAATTTTGCGCGATGGTCGCATCAGGCTGAACAACAGCTTCCAGCAGGTATTTGCGATCCTTTTGCTTGGCAATGCCTGTGAGGTTGGGACCCACATCGCCACCTTTACCACCAACTTTGTGGCAGCGAACACAAGACAACTCGGAGCGAGTGAAGAACAAGGTTTCGCCCGCAGCTGCATCGCCTCCCTCTAGCACATGCAGATAGCTGCCCAATTTGTCTTCCGCAGCGAGTTTATCTCGGAAGTCGCTTAGAGACTTCGCAGTTGCATCGTCAAGTTTGGTAACGGAGCCTTCGATCACGTTGAGCCAACTATCCTTCGGCAATTTTCCTTGGATCAAATCTTGGACTCCCTGCGACAAAATGGCTTGTCCCTTATTGCCAGGCAAGCCAGCCACTGTATCCCATGCAAGTTGTCGTTCGGTGCGATCGTTTGCGCGAACCCGCTCCGCGAGAATGATGACCGACTCGTCGGGGCGAAGTTTGGCCAGCATCTTGAGTGCAGTCGAACGGACCTCCACTGCTCCATCGTTGATTCGAGGTTGTACCAAAGCGAGTGCTTTATCTCCTTCGAGTCCCACCAAGGCTTCAAGGGCTTGAGCTTTGGCGATGGCACTCGCATCCTGGCTTGTAACGACCTGACTCAACAGGGGAACCACTTCGGTGATACCCAAATCGGCTGCAACTTTCAGCGTTTTCTGACGAACCTTCTCTGAACTAGCGACCAATTGTGGTAATGCCTTTCGCAATGTAGCAACGACGGCCTCTGAGGAGCGACCTTCCGGCAACGGCAGATAGCGATTCATTACCCGATCATTGAGACCAGGTTTCGACCAGCTAGCCAACATGTCAAGTGCTTCGAGTCGCAAGGTTTCGTCACGTGAGGCTTCAGCAGCATAAGCTACGATTCCCTCGACATCTCGATTTCTTCCTAATCGATACGCCGCATTGAGGGCGCGATGTTCGAAGGCGAATGATTTGGCACTACCGGTTAGTGCATTGGCTAATGCTTCCAAAGCTGCAGCATGCAACGCTGGTTCGTCATTGATGGCTCGCGCCGCTTCCGTTGCAACTACCGGATCATAATCCGTAACAAACTGGGCCACTTCGGGCGAAAGCTGTTTTCGCAATGCGACTACAGCAGCTAAGCGAACTGATTTGTTAGGATGTGACTTGAGAGCTGCAAGTTGCGAGCTTGTGGCAATTCCCTTGAGTGCCATGATACCACCATGTCTCAGCATGGGGTCGACGTCATTGCCAGAGGTATTGGCATTGGCCATCAACATGTTCAGCGTCGGTTCAAATGCGGCTTCCATTTTCAAAAGCCCCGCTGCTTGAGCGGCATGATAGCGCACAGCAGCATCTTCGTGGCCGATGAGTTCAATAACTTTAGTTTTCGTCTCAGCGTTTACTACATCACTTGCAGAGTCACCGATGGCATCTAATGCTGAACAAAGAACTTCAATGTCGGAATCGTTAAGTGCGGCAGTCAGAGCAGATACGGCTTGAGCTGGATCGGTGCTTTGTGCTTTGATGATTGGGGAGCGACGGCTGAATTGTCCGAGGCCCCAAATAGCGTGAAGTTTTGGTAAGCGATCTTGAGCTGTGGTCAATACTTTTATGAATGTGGTGATGTCACCGCGGCCAGCGATTTCCAGTTGTGCCTCTTGTCTCACACGGCGATCGGGATGAGAGAGCAAAGTGGCGAGTGTTTCGATGGAACGCTCTGTCATTCCTTCTTGCAATAGAGCTTGAGTTTGCTTTACCGTTGTACTTTCGATTTGTTTTGGATCGCCAAAGCGATAGATGCGTCCTTTGCCTTCGCCATTCCAGCCGTTGACCCAATCACTGACATAGATAAAACCATCGGGTCCAAAGTCAACGTCCGTGGCCAAGATCTGCCAAATGGGCTGGGCATCTTCGACAACTTTGAAGAAGGCGCCGTCACGTTCTAAGCGAATAGTGCGAACGCCGCTATTGGCGGGACCACCACGGAAGTCGCACAAAAAGAAAGTGTTTTTGTATTCATCACCTAGGCCTGTACCTGGATAACAAGTTAGACCAGAAGGCCCGTCGCCAAAGTTGATAATGGGAGGAACGATGTAAGCCGGTGTTGAAGGTTGGTACGGTTGCCAGAGCTTATCGCGATTAAATGGACCGCGATCGGGCAAATATTGATAGAACATCCGCCAACCGGAGTCGCCACCGCGAGCGACATATACCCACCGGGCTTTGTCTCCACTGTCGGAGTTGTTATCCCCGGTGAATAAGTTTCCGTGATCGTCGAAGGCGAGTTCTTGCGGATTGCGAAGACCGAGAGCGTAAACTTCGAGATTACTGCCATCCAACTCGCAACGAAAGACTGCGCCGCATTCAGGATTGGCCAACAATCCATTCTTGGTTTGCACATGAAAACCGCGATCCCCAATGGAAAAATAGAGGCGACCATCAGGGCCAATGATTAGGCCGTGCATATCATGGCCACGAAAAGCGACTCTCACTCCAAAGCCGTCGTACAAAACTTCACGTCGGTCAGCGACACCATCGTTGTTATCGTCCGTCAATTTCCAAAGTTTGGGTATGCAAGTGTAGAATGCATCATTGCCGCGTACTAAAACGCCAGCCCCGGTGCCATCTTCAATACGATTGAAATGATCGGCGAAAACCAATGAGGTTTCATATTTACCATCGCCATCAACATCTTTGAGCAAGCGAATTCGGTCGTCTTTTTGTTCGTATTCAATTGCCTTTGCACCCAAGAGTTCGCGATGAAAGCGAATGCGGTCTTCAACAGTCATCGCAGCCAAGTCAGCTTGCAGCCATTTATCATCATGGCTGCGATTGTCAGTGACACCAACACCTTGTCGAAACGACTCGCAAACGAAAATCCGGCCGGAGTGATCGATATAAAAGGCAACGGGATTAGCAAGTTCGGGTTCAGCAGCGACGAGTTGCCCGACCCAGCCTTCAGGCTTTCGAAAACTACCTAGAGCTTTTTCCGCTTCGTCGCTGGCGGCGGCGATCTTAGGCGTTTCAGGTTCTGGGGGATTGGTTTTCTCTTGAGCCGAAGAGCGATGAGCCATAGCAATTAGGGCCACAGTTAAAACGGACAGCCCAAACCAGACGTGCATTCCATTTCGCATGCTGCGCTGAAACAAAGACGAAGCGGAACCAGTAGTGAACTTTGGCATAGTGACAACTCAAGGATTCAAAATCAGATCGGACCCAACTGAACTTACTATTCTAGTCCGAGGGGTATTATTCGCCAGGGTATAACCGCAGAATGCGGCACGAATGTAACCTGCGTAAGTGCTTAATTGGAAAAGAGTTATGTCGTGTCCTGCCCGGCGAAGCCAAGAGTCAGGCTTGGAGTTTCAGAAATGCGCCGCCAGAAAACGGAGAGCCCAGCGGGCCCTCCGTTATTGTTTTTTAGAGAATGCGACTTCTAGGCGGTTTCGTTGAGTGCCTGTGCTCTGGGGACTATTTCATGTCGCCTTCACCCAACACGACGGGGATTTCTCGACGTTGTCTTTGACGCAGGACGGTCAGAACAACGGTTTCACCTGGTCGTTTTTCTTCAATGACCGACAACAGATCGTCGGCGGTTTGAACGGGACGTCCATCGACTGCTTCAATCATATCGGCTGTCGAGATATCAGGACGAATTTCACTGAAGACCCCCAAAGGGCCTGTGCGAGTACGGCGATTGAATGTCACACCCTGAAGCCCCGCTTTTTCAGCAGGTCCACCTGGCGTGACTCGGACAATAAGAAGTCCCTTTTCTGACTTGTAAACTTGTTCGATTCCAATGGCGGGGCGAACGACACGGCCGCTCGCAATGAGTTGCGGTACGACTCGACTCAATGTCGTGGCAGGTATGGCAAAACCGATACCCGCATTATCACCCGTACTGGTTGCTATAGCGGTATTCATTCCGATTAAGCGGCCTTGTGAATTAATCAAAGGACCACCTGAGTTTCCTTGATTGAGAGCCGCGTCGATTTGGATGACCGACTTAATGGTACGCTCGTTTCGACTAGGTAGTTGTCGATTCAAACTCGAAATGATACCGGTAGACATGGTTCGTTCGAAACCGAACGGATTGCCGATGGCATAGATGCGTTGACCAACCCGTAACCGCTGAGCCTCTCCCCATTCTATGGGGAATAAAGCCTCTGCAGGGGCATCTATCTTGATAACAGCGACGTCGTTGTCTGGATCGATACCAACGATACTGGCTGAATGGGATTGGCCTGTATAGAGAGTTACGGTGATATCACGTGCGCCTTCGATCACATGATAGTTGGTCAGGATATGACCTTGTTGATCGATGACCGATCCACTGCCCGACCCCTCAACTCTGGCATAAGAAAAAAAGGACTCAGGTTGAATGCTCTTGGTTTGAATGTTGACCACGCTACGATTGCACTTCTCGTAGACCATAATGTTGGTTCGTTCTTCGGGCGTCATCCAATCTTCAAATAGCGGCTGTTGCGCGGGTGCCGTAGGAAATGGATTCACCGCAGGGGGTGGCTGAACGCCGGGAACCCCAGTTTGTGCAACAGCCACGGTGGCTGGATTCAGCAGGCCAGCCACACGACTTACAAGCAGCAGCAAACAACAAGCTGCCGCGAAATATCCGAGCTTACGCCACATTCCCTTCCCCTTTTCCTTCTCAGTCCATTTAGAAAAAGTTGCCTGACTCTCTCATTGTTAAGAGTTTCACGCGTTTTTCCAAGTCCAGACTTGCTAATGCGTGCGAATTACAGAATCGCCACCGCCCGAAGAATCGGTACGCCCGTGTCAATCTGGTCTGAAACGGAAAGATGTTTGCACAACGCAAACTTTGCGACGAAGGAAAACGGTATGGGGGATCGATAACTTCCCGCAGAAGCCAAATCCCAAGCGAGTCTCAACCTTCGATGGCTCCATCCGGACAATTACCCACCCACCATAACCTTCGTCAACTTACTGGGCGACGCACGCACCAGACCGGCTGACATGTTGGAGAATAAGAGGATGTATAAATCATTACGGAATTTCTTTGTTGCTATCGGTTTTGCATGTTACTTCACCAGTGGTGGGGTCGCACTAGCAAAGAACGCCGAGAGCTGGTTAGCACCTGTTTGCTACCATGACCTGCCAGAGTATGGCAACTATCGTTGGAACTGCTTGCTGCCCCCACCTCCAGTTCCCGATGATTACCCAACGGATTCCGCTGCAGTTGATGTTGCTGTTTCTGTTCCTGCGTTCGCGAGTGCCCCAGAAGCGGGTTCACCTCCGATGCCTGTAGATAACATCGTGGCCGAAGTATCGGAAGAGTTTTCCGCTCCAGAAGATATGGCACCGCTTGCACCACCTGCCTACTTTTCCGCAACCGATATTCGTCGCCGCGATTGGTGGACGCCAACATTCGTCGTCACTGATAGCCCACTGGTGACTCCACCTGTTGTCGATGAATCGTGCCACACCCAATGGTATGGATGCGAAGAAGAAGCGATGGACTCGTACGCATTGTTGGAAGCCGCAATGTTCGAAGCGGGAAGCGACGAAATTTCGGAAGGTGAAGTTGCCGATTATCCCATCGAAGAATCAGCCTTCCAATCTGCACCGATTCCCGTTGAATGTGTCTCCGAATTGATGGCAGCGGAATGGATGATGGTTCAGGAATCGTTGAACCTTGCAGCCAAGTTTGACCTTGCCGTTGTTTCCGAATATGCAGCAGAAGCTATCGCAACCTCGGCTCCTTGGTTGGTTGCCAAGCCCATCGAAATTGTGGTTGAAGATTTGCGAAGTGAAGATGCCATCGCGGATGAACTTTTCGCTAGCGAAGAAATGATCCAAGATAACAACGCTACTGTAGCAGAAGATAAGGCCGCAGGTTTCACCGCGTATACCTGCATGATTCCCTACTCGCTTACCGCGAATGCCGAAGAATCCCCCAACAACTATGCACAAGCAAACGAAGCTGTGAATGATGTTGTGGATGATCGGGTGGAAACTGCAGCAGCAATGCAGAAGTTAGCCCGTCAACTCGATTGGGTTGGCTTGAATATTCTGCGAGTAGCCGATCACTTGGATTCATGGGCCAACCAAGCTTTGTTGCGACACCGAGCTGGCCAGGTTCGATAGTCCAACGAAACGATAGATGTACGATTCAATTACTGGAGTGGTCCTGTAAGTTCCCTCTCCCTGAGCTTGCAGGACCTTCTCCGTTTAACACGACTGATACAGAAAACGGATTTTATTAAACCACAAGGAGAATGGATTGTGATTGCACTATTGATCGTCGTCCTCACCGTCTGGATGCAACGGATCATCCGGATCAAAAAAGAAGTCGCCTAGTCCTAAGGGGAGCGACTTGTCTCCCAGCGATCGCTGTTTTCGCTTTGCCAATTCTTCTAAGTCCAAAGCATCTTGTCCAAGGCAATGAAACAACGCTTCACGCCACACCACATCCTTGGCGATAGGATGCTGTGTATTCTGTGCCAAACGCTTGAGGGCGTACCGCAACAGATTAATTCCATCTCGCGATGAGAAATCGAGATTGAGTTCGTGCGATCGCTGTAGGAAGTCAACCGTTAAGCTGAGCAAATCATCTTCTGCAAAGGGAAGATGATACTTCAGAATGGATAGCTCATCCTGGCGATTGGGAAATCCAAGCGGCAGAGTCGGTTGCAAACGCGAGAGAATGTAATCAGGGATTTCGTAGGTCGAATCATCCTGATTCATCGTCACAGCACAGCGAAAATTCGGGTGAGCGGGAATGGTGATTCCAGCCACAATCGATTCCACGTAGCGACGTTGATCGAGCAATGGGGCCAAACTCGCCCACGACTTCTCGTTCATGCGGTTGCCTTCGTCGAGAATGCAAACCGAACCTGTGATCATCGCTGTAACCAACGGCGAGGCGTGATACGAGATCTTGCCCTCTGCAGACAAAACAGGTGTCACCAGCAAATCTTCAGGACGCGTATCGGCAGTGCATTGATATACAAACAAATCTTGTTTTCGCAATCGTGCAGCCGACATTGCTAACACCGTTTTGCCAACACCGGGAACTCCCACAAGGCGTGGTGTTAGCGGAAGATCTCGTTCATCGATCGTGAGCCAACAAGCGAGCAACTGCAACAAGATTTCATCTTGCCCAATCCATTCCGCTTTGTGATCCAAAGGGTGTGAAAGTTTGAGTGGAACCCCATCAATAGTCACCATACCCGATGAAGCTGTACGCATCGTGCACCTTTCGAAAGACTAACTAAGAGCCTTCAACCAAGCGACAATCATGTCGGGTTGCCGTTCAACCGTCCGCATCGAGTATGAGGGAGGGAATACCTGAACGAATGCTCTCTCGCATTGACGATTCGTATTGTAACCGAATCATTTCACGGCGCGGGGCACCTTTATGATTTATCAAGTTTGGATTGTGTGAAAATGGCAATTTACGAATCACCCAAGCGGTTGGGTTGGCATACTTGGGAAGGGTGTCAAGCGATCTTTGGAAATGTGTTAATATTTCCGGACGCTGATGCGATTGGCAATTCAAGAGCTGATTCCACAATGCGGAACTGACCACCACAATCGCCGCGCAACGTTCCCAGCCTTCACCCACCACCACGGCATCTTCAATGCCCGATATGGATTTCAGCGACTTTTCAACTTGATAGGGAGCAATCTTAACACCACTGCTCAAAATGATCGTATCTCTTATTCGGCCCAGAAGTCTGACTCGTCCCGTCGAATCGATTTCCGCTAAGTCGCCTGTCCGGAGTTCATTATCAATAATCGCGTTGCTTGTGGCTGTGGTATTTCCGAAGTAGCCTTGCATCACACCGCTGCCTGAAACGTACAGTTCTCCCTCACAATCGACTCGTATCTTCACGCCAGGAATGGCTGGCCCCACATTGTCCGTGCGACCATCCGTTGAAAAATTCGAACAAACAACTGGAGAAGCTTCCGTTAGCCCATAACCTACCAAAATGGGAAGTTGCGCCCTATCAAAAAAAGTAGCCGTGTCGGAAGTCAAAGCAGCGCCGCCACTCGCCAGTTGTCGGATTGCCCCACCCAAGTAATTGTGTATGGAGATCGAATTTGGGTTGCATGCAGAGTCAGTGCGGAGGGCATCGAAAAACAGAGGAACGCCGTTGATAAGTGTTGGCGAGTATTTCTGTGATAGGGCGACAACGTTCTCCATGCGTCTGGATAATATCAATTCACCGCCCGTTACAAGCCAGGTCGAAAGTTCACAGGTACGCGCGTAAGAATGTGTGAAGGGAAGGAAGTTGACTCGCCGGTCAGTCGAGAACTGAGGCATCGCATGCAATTTCCCCTGCGCATTGGAGAGCAAATTGCGATGCGACAACATAACTCCCTTTGGACTATCGGTAGTGCCTGACGTAAAGAGGATGGTCGCTGTTTCATCTTCGGCACCGTTCGTCAGATAGCCGAAGTGGAAATCGGCTAAAGATTCGACGGAATCTGGAATGGATGTCGATTTTTGATTTGCGATTTCGAGCCCAAGTTGAGTGGAAGAAATAGCAGGCCAAGTTCTTCCAGAAACGCTAAGGAGTCTACATGTGTCAGCGTGGACTACAAGATTTGGCTGGACAAGGTCCAACAATGAACTCCTCAACGCTTCTGGATAACGAGGATCAATCGGCGCATGAATGACACCGCTCGCATGACAAGCGAGGTCTAGCGCAATCCATTCTGTTGAGTTTGGAAGAATAGTTACCACCAAAGATTGTGGGCCAAGCTGTTGATCGGCAAGCCACTGCGTTAGCAAGAAAACTGTGTGTGCGATTTCAGGCCACGTAAGCCAAGTTTGCGCTGGATTGTGAGCATCCGGGCCCACATCCAATAGCGCACCGCGGTCTGGGAATTGCAATGAATTCCACAATAAACACTCCACCAGCGAACGAGGGACTTGCATGTCGATCGACTTTACTCACTTGAACTTCGAGAAATCGACAGTCTGCAGAAACTTGATGACATTCGACAGATCTTCGCTGCTGAGTGTTTTCTCAAAACCCTCGGGCATCAAGGATTGATCCAAATCACGACTTCCGTCGATCTCGGCGTTTGCCAGAGTACGACGTGAACCATCGCTCATTCCCAAAGTTACGCCGGAGGCATTCTCTTGAATGACAACACCGCGCAAAGTTTCTCCATCAGCCGTCACAATCACGCGCTGTTTGTACTTTGCTTCTACCGCTTTGTTGGGGTGGACGATCGCTGTCAGCATAGCCTGTTTGGAGCGATCGGTGAGTGCACCTAAGTTCGGACCAATGGATGGCAAGTCACCGCTCGGTTGATGACATTGAGCACAATGTTTTCGGTAGAGCACTTCACCTTGTTGTAGGTCGCCGGAATCATCGATTTGCGAGAGCAGAGTGGCCACCAAAGTTTCTCGATCGATCTTCGATTTAGTTCCGAAAAGTTTTTCCGACTGCATTCGAATGTTTTCGTTTTCGTGGCCGCGCAACATCGCGACAGTCGCTGGATCAAGGTCCGTCACTGGAATCTTCGCTTGTTCGACAGCCTTCAATAACGATTCTGTCCAATTGGCTTTGGCGGTTAGGGCTGTGGTCACGTTGATTTGCAAATCGGTGTTCAGTTTGGGCCAAACTTCGACGAGCCCAGCGGCCGTTTCTCGATCGGGCAGGGCGAGTAGTTTTTGCAATGCAGCTCGCCGAACGTCGACATTGGCCCCCGAAGTCATGATATCGTAAAGTGTTGTTACGTCTCGATTTGCATATTCATCCAGCGTTCCCAGCCAAGAAATCCATGCAATCCGTTGGGATTCCGTGAACTTTTCATCACTGGCCAGCGTAGCAGCCGCTTTGGCACCCGCCTGCAACGTAGGCGGTAGTTGATCCAATGGCTCTCGACGCAGCGTTCTGAGCCAAGCCGCAGCAAGTTCGATCGTGGCTGGGTCGTTGCTCTCAATCACATTGAGTTGATTCAGATATTTTTCGACATTGGATTTGTTCGAGGCTTGGGTTGGGCTCGTCAGCCAACGAGTGAGCCATACAATCGCGCGCTTGCGTTGAAGCATGGGTGTCGATTGGTTCTGGAATTGCTGAAGCATGATGTTCGCTAATGCGGCATCATGATTGGGCTGCATAGTGGCCGCGGCCGCGATGACCCACGGATCGTTCCCATGCAATGTCAACATCGTGGCGATGATCGACGAAGCTTCTGCGTCCTCCCATTGTCCAAGTGTCAACACATACTGAATCGCGAGTCGTGCCGAGACGTCTGCTGCCACCTCGTTTTGCGCCACAGCGATGACATCGGAACGAAGCTTAGCATCTCTCGCTGCGAGCGGCTCGCACCAGCGAAGCATGAGGCGACGCACATCAGGATTCGCATCGCGAAGACCTTGCAGGATTTGTGCCGCAGTGAGCCCATCAAGGCCGCGAATTGTGGCCCATGCCGCCAGTCGAGTAACGGGAGATTTATGAGTCGTTGCGACTTGAAGTAGTGGTTCTATCGCCGTTTTGTCATCGCGCCAAATGAGCTGTTGCATCGCTAAGTCACGCAGCGTTCCGCTCGGGTCACTTAACAAATCAATCAATTGTGACGTCGTATATTTGGTGATATTCGGAAAAGGAGCTGCTGGTGTATCTTTGTGACGAACGCGGTAGATTCGCCCCTTCCCTTCCCCCGCGCGCACATCAATCCGTTCTTGCCAGCTGAGCGGGATCCATTCAGTATGTTCGATAAACTGACGATACATATCGGCGACATACATCGCTCCATCGGGACCGTTGTCCACAAACACGGGACGTGACCATGGATCGGTTGAGCGGAACCACTCGGTTTGTTCTTCGCCTATCGCCCGGCGGGCTGCAAAGGTTGCCCCTAGCGGTGTGAGCAGAGAGCGATGAATGAGGTTATGCACCGGCTCACACACAAGAAGACTTGATTTGCCCTCGATGTCATAGCGAGAATCACGCACAATGATGGCTGAGCAAGCGGAAGTAAAACGGTTGGCTGTCCATAAGTCATTGAAGCGGTCGACAGTGCGACTGGCGGGAAAGACAGGTGGCGTAACTGGGGGATCAAACATTTGCTGCGTTGTATTCTCAACGGCTTGTTTTGAATTGCGCAAATAGTCTTCTTCGAGCACGAAATGATACGTTGGAAAACTGTTCGAATTGCCAAACCAGTTTTCCCAATCGTCACGGCTGCGACCATATTGGGTAGTCCCTGTGGTCAAGTGAATCAAACCTCGATCAACATCCAATACGATGTCGCGTCCAGCGACTTTGTGGAGACTGTTGTCAGCTGTAACGGTGACTTGATCAGCGCTATCACCTGAGGCAAAGTGAAGTTGGTGATAGAGACTGTAAGCGAAACCATTCACGCGATGTTGTGGATTGGCTGCTGGAAAACCAGTTACCAAGACCTTGGTTTCATCGGCTTTACCATCGCCGTTGGTGTCACGGGCAAAGAAAATGTCGGGCGCACATGAAACGACAGCACCGTCACGCCAGGGATAGACTCCATTGGGCCAGCTCAAGCCATCCATGAAGACGGTTACTTTGTCGAACGTCGCGTCTTGATTGGTATCTTCGAGAATTTTGATGCAGCCACCTCGTCCATCATTCCCTTCCGGATAGTCTCGCATTTCAACAACCCACAATCGTCCCTGAGCATCAAAGGCGAAATGTACAGGATCTTCCACTAACGGCTCGGCAGCAACTAAATCGACAACATAGGAGGGTGGCACCTGCATAGTACCAAGCGCTTCTTCGGGGGTTAGCGCACGTTCTTCAGGGAGAGGCTGGACTTCAATTTCTTTAACTCGGCGAACGATGAGTTCTTCGGTCCCAGATTGCCAACGACCAGGTTGATTGTAATAGGTCATCGAGTCATCCACTTCATAGCCACCTTCGCTGCGCATGCGTTCGCTGGCCACGTAGCCGAAGCAGTCGTCTGTGTAGGCCGTCACCCAGACTTGATCGCCGCTTAGTTCGCGTTTGAAGCGGAGTTGATAGTCACAGACTACTTCACCAGAGAGAAAGACCCAGGTAAGTGAGTCGCCAAAACGCCAAGTATGAATCGGTGCAGGGTATGTTTCTGGAATGCGCCCCATTTTATCCCAGATGTCGAGCATATGTTTGGCCCAGCGTTTGCGATGAGGTGAACCTTCGGCGAGTGTTTTTTGGAGGAATTCGCGAGATGGTCGTTCAGGGGCCAAGCCGGCAAATCCGAAGTTGGCGGCGAGGAGTTTTGATTTTTGATTGTCTGCTTTGTTCTTGACTGCAAATGGTTTCAACGAATTTTGAATCACCTTCTGCACTGCGTTGGCCAATTCAATCCCGTGCTGTTGCGCGAGCTCAGCGGTGCCGCGGGGATTGGGGTTGATGTCGGCGCCACATCCAATCACTGGCAATGCCGTAATACCCGGAAAATGTTTTTCAATGTTGGCTGCCGAGATGCCAGCCCAGTCACCACTGATTTGATTGATATCTGGATTGAGGGACGTGCAGTGGCAAGCGTAGTCATACGCCACTGCTAACCACTTTCCCTCTGTCGTCCGCACAGCCATCACTGGGACGCTCGGATCGCGAACGCCTTCGGGTGGATTACCGGCACCACTCCAGGCACGATTCGCTAAGACACGTCGATTCACGCCGAATTGAGCCTCTCCTTGGCCGGTAAAAAGTTCAACCGGCTGCGGTTTTTCTATCGCTTCGATCACGGCAGCAGCGATTTGGTCAATAAAAAACTGGGTGTACTCTGCAGAGGCTTTTACCTCTTCTTCAGGCAAGTCAACGGCAAACAAATTGGTCAGTCCACCAGCCAGATGGGGCGTGGTGTGGGAATGCGAGGCACAAAAAACAATCTCGCTGCGCAGAACGTTTTGCTTCTCTCTAATCTTGGCCAGGATCTTTAATGTGATGGACTCTGGCAGACCTATCGAATCAACGGAAACCAAAATGTAACGTTGACGAATCCTTGCTTGGGAATCTGTGGTAAGAACTTCTCCTTGCAATGCTAACGCTCGAACAGCGATCGAGTCAGCCACGCCGACAGAAGGTGTCGAACGCGCCGCATAGCCACTCAAACGAACGGACCCGGTCGGCGTGATATCGCGCTTGGCAACACCCGCTGTCCATTGAACGTCTTGGGCGTCTACAGAATATGCCCAGAGGAAGAGTTGGCTAGCTACGATTGCGATGCGCAGAAATAGATTCATACGATTAGCCCGAACGGCAGGAGCAATTGGTGGGAGTGAATTTGGATGTTCATACCCTACCATAATTCGCAATCCGAGTCGATTATCTGCGG
>JAFLCP010000144.1 GCA_017303505.1 Planctomycetota bacterium
CCTGCCGATCGGGTGTCTTGATGCAGTTTACGCTTCACCCAGCCAAGTTGATGACCGCATCAGCGCCATCAATTTCTTTACTCCAATCCGATAGCGAACGCCCATCCCAGAGATAGTGTTTCCATTCTCCCGGTCGTTTTAACGCGGATCGAGAGATCAAGGAAACCGCCGCCCCATTTGCCACAAAATAAGTTGCGAGTGATATCCCTAAGAATCCACTACCTCCTGCAATGACAATCCGTGCACCATCAAAATCAGCCATGGCATTCTCAATTCCTAAGATTGTTCTTCGGTCACATTTGCCACTAACCGAGGCTTTTTGATGCTATTAACGAGTGTTTGAAAAACTGTGCGAATTCGTCGGTCACGGATTGGCTCGCCGTCAGGACTCCAGCTACCGTTTCGTGATCTGGCCGAAGCACTGATCGAGGTGAGCTAAACACACAAAGGTGCGAAAGAACGCACAGAACATCCTTCGATACGACCTTGGCGTTACTGAATCAGAATTCGGCAGTTGGGAAGCTTCTGAACCAATGATTCGATATCGCTTTGAGTAATCGCTTTTCCTTGAAGCATACACTGTACCAAAACGATTTCTTGCACTTCTGCCATACGCCCTAAAGCAGAGATATCTTTTAGTCTTTGTAGATAATTAAGTGTGACGCTTTTTACTCCTCCCCAGTTCTCCAAACCATCAAGATTCACCAAGCTGTCTTTTCCGAAAACGGAAACATCCACTGCACGAATCTTGGACTTAGCGAATGAACTCGCTTCCGTAAGTTCCAATTGCTCCGTAGACAACAGGATGTTCGCAGCACTGATGCGTGTCAGCGTGCCTTCGCTTATCTTCAGCTTCTTCAAAGGCCCTAGATTTCGGAACCCGTCAACCTTTTCCAATTTTGGATTGAAGCTAACATCCAAAATTTGAAGCGATTTACAGTTCTCAAGTCCTTCGATCGATGTCACGGGTAACTGAAAGAGGCTCAAGTTAATGAGCCCAGCAGGAACGGCGATGGTAGCGTCGGATAATTGGACACCTGCCTCATATCCAACTGATATCTCTTTCAATTTCGGCATCTCTTTGAGCGATTGAAGATCGATCCTCCTTCCAGAGGCTTCGGCCCCAAACGATAAATGAATGGCCTCAAGATTCGAGAGCTTCTTCAACCCTTCGATACTTTCCCCAGTATTTCGCACCACCAATTGACTCACGTGACCAAAATTGACGATGCGTTCCAAAAGCTCTTTTTGCTTTTCTGGACTTAGAGAGCGGTCCCTAGCAACATTGGCGAAGAAAGTCCCAGGAGTTGGATTCATCACAAATGGAGCCCCTGGCCCTTCCGACACATATTGTTCGAGTTCGACAGGTACGGATACTGGTTGAGCAGGCGCGCAACCTAAAACCAAGAGTAAACTCAAAGCGAGAAAAACAGAAAAACAATTTGTCGTCATTCCCAAACAACCCATATTCGAATACTCAGCGATGAGAAGGGAGCTACTTTACCCTGCACTCAAGTCGCGCCAATCATATCGGTAACTGACATTGACCTTCAATCACCCGCCTGCCTCTTTACGGTCTCTTTATCCCATCACCATCCTTAACTCCCAATTTTCTTGCTGTATTTGTTTTGCACAGCGAAGAAACCGAGTCATTATGTGGGCGATGGCCGCAGAAATCGCTAGAATCTGCGATTACAAGGATAGGATGAATTAGGCGGATTCTGAATCCTGAATTACCAAATGCGAATCTCCCGCCCCGACCGTACGGCCTGCACAACCCAGTCCAACACCACAACAAACCTACCAAGTTTCATCTCATCTCCAACTCTAACTCCAAACCGAACCACCAATGATGTTCCGCTTCAATCATGAAACTCGCTGTTCCGCAGTTCTCTCGACGGCGAGTTGGTCGATGCTGATCGCCTTGTGTTTTTTGTCGATGAGTAATGCCTGCCTCATGGCGCAATCGGCTGGCGAAATTCAATTCCAATATGAGCTTGGTGATGTTCGCTACAGCATCCCATCCGCGGACGAAGCTAGAGTTTCAGAGTTCGGAAGAGAATCATTGAATGCCGCGGCGAAGTACCTTGAGGTAGGAGCCGCCAGCTGGACGCGCGGGAGAGCCTGCGTCAATTGCCACACGACCGGCCCTTATCTTACCGACTTTATCCCTTTGTCAGATCACTTCGGCAAACCCAACGCCGAGGTATACGCGAGCTTCGCCAAAGCAGTGCCCAAAGAAATTGAAGAGATTCAAGAGGTGGAGGAAAATGGCCATCGTTATTACCCGGGCACATTCTTCAGTGTTTGGCGAAGTGCTGGGCTCGCAGAATGGGACCGCCACATCACCGGTAAACTTAGCGAAAGCACGGATACATCTCTGCGTGAAATGTTTACTCATCAATCTGCTAACGGTGCGTTTGCAACTCATGGCGAAGTCGAGATTCCACACATCACCACCGACTTCGAGCTTTCACTTCAAGCGGCTCGAGCAATCACAACGGCGCCCGGCTGGCTCAATAATCTGGAAGATGAGAATTTGCTCAACCAAGTGGAAAAACTGAAGGAGTGGCTCAAAACATCCACTCCCCAAAACGACTTTGATCGGGTTCTCAAACTACAACTCGGAGTCTACTTTCCAGATTGCGTCTCGCCCGAGGATCGCGATAAGGCCATGGCAATTCTCGCCGCCAAACAGCACACCGACGGCGGCTGGAGCACGCGCGATATGTCCGACCTAAAAGACTGGCATTATGTTATGAGCCCCAAGGTTGTTGGCTTGATCAACGGTTTGCCCGATGCGGCTAAACCAGAGAGCGACCCGTACATGACCGCCCTCGCCATCGTGCTGATGCGTCAAAACAATGTTCCCGTTTCCGACTCACGAATTCAACAGGGGCTCACTTGGCTCAAACGTGAGCAACGACAAAGTGGGCGCTGGTGGATGCATTCGCTCTACCGAGGCAACTATCATTACACAACCTACATTGCCACAGTTGAAGCATTAAAAGCATTCGCTCTGTGCGGAGAATTGGACGGCCTAAAACCCCATCCGCTTTAACATATTCGCGTATCGCGAAACCGAATCTGGATTCCACGAGGCTCGAATCACCGACTCGATCGGTTTTACGGAAGAAGGGACTAGTCCATAGATCGATTCAGGAGCAACTACGGCAAAGTTCGGAGGCGTGCGATTCGAGCCCTCATATAGAGCGATTTTCACAGGCTGACTACAATTGTTTAGCATCAGATGGTAATTTCTTCGCAGGCTCTTGAATGCCCTCACGAAATCCAACATTTTGTTTTCGTCTAATCGATTCAGGATAACCGTTTCGTGAGGGCGACTTCGTTCAGAGCGGACATCATCATCAAGAGTCGTCATGAAGTGGGCAGGATAGAACTTGGCTGTGTCTTTCTCGCTGCTGATTCCACTGCCACCTGGCCAGAAACTGAGATAGACACCACTCACAGACATTGCGCTGTGGCCGATACCAGCCTTACTAGGCCACCAGACATAGACATTAACGGCCATCTCATCGCTCTCCTCTACAATACCTTTCGCATCACGACCACTCGAATCTTCAACCGTGAGCGAAATATGCTAACAGTCCCTTAGAGCCAGAAAAAGACATGCCCGAATTTTTCTTCGAAAAATCAATTTTCCATCTTAGCGGACTAGCCAGAAGTACCAGTTTTGCTCCCTAACTTTCGAACTAAAAAGCGTCCATCTGACGAGTAGAAACCTCGCTCTCGCTCACTCTTTCGGCTTAATAAACCCGACCTTCTTATCTCCGCTTGCCGCAATTCTGGCGATTAACTTCGTTGATCGTATTGCCGCGACTCATTCTCTTTCTCCGTAAAACACGCTCACTGCATCACCGCATCACCGCATCACCGCATCACTGAATCACTGAATCACTGAATCACTGCCCCCCCATCTCTCCCGCCCCAGGTTCTGAGTGAGCAACTCGCTTAAATATTGGCTTGGCTACGATATCGATATTGATCTCCATCTGGGCGACTACCAGATTAGCGCTTTGATTTTACGAACTAACCGTTTTCCACTCTCGTTTGAGATAATGTTTGGTGTACACATAATGGAATGCGCAACGATTGAGAAACAAATCTTGAACGCTAATGTCTCTTGACAGAAATCCCTCATCCATCAGTTGGACTTGCGTAGCTGGATTGCACCGGCGGAGGGACTGCTTGTAAAGGAGGTCGCTATCCGTTGCGGTAATATGCCGGTCTAGAAGTAATCGGGGAATTCGATGAGGATAACGCTTTGCGGCAGATCGTGTTTGACGAGGAATTGTAGGAGACGAAGTAGCAGCTACGAATTCCACCGCGTAAAGTTCCGTCGTCGTGAGCTCCATTATTCATGACGGTGCAGCTGCAGTCAGCGGGTTTTGCAAAAGATCTGTCATTTGAGATAACATCAAATTCACTCTTTGAGACGCTGCACAACTTAGGTCTTCAGACCGAGAAGTTCACGAGCTTCGAGTTGCCCAGCAGCGGTTCGTCCATATTCGCTTGCGGTTACTCGCGCTAAGGCTGCAACGTGCTGCCAGCGAAGTTCGGGATGCGTGACGTGGAAATCATCCCAAACGGTTTGAAAATACTTTTCGGCATGCAGCGCGCCATCCTCGCTCACTGCATACCGCGCAAAGGTTCGGAATATATCATCCGAAGGCAATCCCAACTTGCCATACTGATAGGCAATGGCAGTCGCATGACCTTGTAAATTGCTCTGAATGGCTTCGTCCAATCTTGCGAGCAATTTGCCCGCATCGGTTTCACGCACTTGATCGATGTGATGTTGGATAGGTAGGGGTTCAGCCAGCAAATTTCCTGGATATTGTCGATCACGAGCCACTTGCCATGCACCGATGATCAAACATGCAAACACATTCCGGCCGGTCCCTACCTGCGCCAAATTGCGCCAGGCGTTGGCCGCATCACTTGCATGAACTCCCATCGAATCTCCGTGAACTGTCCCAGCAGGTTTCAATTGGTCTTCCCACTGAGGCAATCGTCCACCATCGCGCAACACCAAGTGACTAGCTGCAAGCGAAATAGCTTCACCAATTGACTGCGGTGCAAAGCCCTCTGCGCACGCGCTCGCAGCGGCCCGCCCGGCATCCTCAGGAGAACCCGTTGCGAACGTTTGACTCCACTTCTCGATTAACGTCTTATCGGCCGTCCGCTTTCCTGGCTCTTTGCCATGGAGTTTGTACTCATCCCACAGCGAGACAAGCAGAGCTCCGTGAGCCGTTGTTTCAGCGCGATGCTGCGGTTCCAAGCGAACGCAGTAACGCAGCGATTGTCTCAAGAGGGTCAACGCATGCTCCGTCCCCACAATCTTCTGCATTTCCCAAGCTCGATACGGCAAAACAGTACGATGCACCTCCGGGTGTGTATCTTGCACAATTGGGATCAACGCATCTAAAGCCGACTGGCGATCATGCGCGACCATGTTGGCCAGAACTTGTTCTCCCCTCGCCAAAGCCCGCGATCGGAAAGAAGCATTTAGTGCAGCCCCATCGACTGAAGCGTTTGACGAAGATGGTAACTCATGCAGCACCTCCGCTTGCCGACCACCAAAATCATGTATGCGTTGTGTGTTTCGGTAGAGCACTTTTAAGACAGGGAGGGCTGCAGCCTCTGCCGGCATCAGCGTCGACAGATGCAACGCTGGAGCCAGGGCCATAAACGTATGAAAGCCGATGTAGTCTTCACCCCCAAAAGTTCGCGCATTGGCTAGAGCACCTGCTGCAACCAATGTCTTAAGTTCCAAACCATCACGTATTTTCTGAACCAGCGCGGACTGCAAGCGATCAAGAGGTGTCTCTTGTAATTCGCACACCAGAGGTTCAAGTTCGCCGAAGTTTAGGCTTCCCTCTAGTTCATTAGCAAAAGCCGCTGGGACTAACCCTAAATCAACAGCCAATGTCGATCCGAGTGTTGCCAGAAAAGTTCCACAGCCTACGGTCTGTAGAAAAGCCCGACGTGATGAATTTTGAGACATAACACGAAGCTTTCATTGAGGAGAGGCAGGAGAGGATTTTCGTCAGCTTATCGCTTCCATTAAGCAAATGCAAAACGAACTTACTGAAATTTCTGTAACCCCACCCTTACCTCGCCGGAGCCTCGCAAACGCTGAACTTAGAGAATCACCCAATGCATCGAACTTCTGCCGTTATGTGCGCCGCTTCATACCTTCAATTCCTGTCGCATCAAATTCAACATGAGGGAATGAGTTCAATTCGTCGTTCGGGCTACCAAAATCGAATAGCCTTTATCCTTTACGCTATACTCGTCCATGGTTTGCAGTACGCGATTCAAACTGAGGCAAATACCCCATGGCTACGTCAGCATAGAGCATCTCTGATGCCGTATCCGTCGAATGCAAATGGCCATACAGCTAGCGCACTTCCTGTTGCACGACGACCCTGCCAGTCTTTTCTGGAACAACGATGTAACCCAATCCATTACCGACCGATTCTTGAATCGTCCAAGTACACCCCGAAAATGTGTGAACCAGCCGTCGACTCGCCTTTTCCATCGTAATACTCTCAACAACCTTCCCATCACGATCGAATCTTTGCAGCGTTAGTTTCTTCTCCGTTTGATTCTGAAACAACAAGGTGACGGCAACTGAGGTGGGCATCGAAGCAGGTGGCGGACTCCCCACCACTGGTGTCAGTTCCACTTCTGCTTTGAATGAATTGATACCAAGCTGGGACTCATGAACGGGCGCAAAATCTTTGGGCACCATTTGCCGGAACTCAACCAATTTCGCTTGATAGTCGGATTGGCTCGCCAAATTCGTCCATTCATGCGGATCGGATTGAATATCGTACAACTCTTCCTCGCCGCTCTGGTAATGAATGTAGCGAAAGCGATCAGAACTGAGCGCGTAGTTTTGTGGATTATCAAGATGGGTGAGAGCGACATACGGCCATTGAAAATTGGGATCGCGAAGCAACGGTTTAAGACTGCGACTTGCGATTTCACTCTTTTCCGGTAGCCCGCACAAATCGGTGAGTGTACCGTAAAGGTCAACCAAACTAACCGGAGCATCACAAATACTTCCCGGCGTCGTCCCTTCTGGCAATCCGGGAGCCCCCTTCGGCACGCGAATCATCAGAGGTACGCGAGTGCAAACACGCCAGCCCGTGAATTTTTGCCAATGCTCTTTCTCGCCCAAATGCCAACCATGATCGCTCCAAAGTACCACAATCGTATTGTCGCGTGCAGGGCTCTTATCCAACTCATCTAGAACGCGTCCCAGCATCGCATCTGCATAGTGAATCGATGCCAAGTAAGCTTGAATCCCTTTCCGCCATTGCTGTTGTTCTTGAATGTGTGCAAAGTAACGATTGCGAGCCAAACGTTGACCAGCAGCTGGGACATCCTCTAAATCATTCTCTTTGTACCCTCGTGGCAACTGAATGCTTTCCAACGGAAAAGGCTCAAAGTACTTTGCTGGTACGAACCACGGTTCATGAGGCCTATAAATACCACAGGCTAGAAAGAATGGTTTTTCGTGTCTCTTTTGCAACTGTTCGCCGATCCACTTTGTTACCAGCCAGTCACCGCCATAATCTTCGTCCTGAATATCAAGAGCGCCCCAATCCGTTTCCACATATTGCCAAGCACCACCGCGTGGCAAGTTCAAGGGTCGATTCGGTGGATTAAATGTTCTAGGGAACGGGTTATCTGTTTCCTTTTTGGGAAAGTAGTCGTCCCACGAAATAGGATCGATAATGTAGTGAAGCATTTTGCCCGAACCGGCTGACCAATAACCATGTCGAGAAAAATAACTAGGCAGCAATTCAGCGTTGGGCATAACCTCGCGCAATTTTTGCATATTCTGGTACAAGCCAGACCGATGAGGTGGCTGGCCGCTAAATATGGCGGTGCGAGACGGATTACAAGACGGCGCAGCGCAATGTGCGTTGCGGAATAAAACTCCGCTGGCAGCTAATCGATCGAGATTGGGAGTAATCGATTGCGGATGCCCTCCAAGACAGCCAATCCAATCATTTAAATCGTCGATGGCGATAAACAGCACATTAGGCTGTTCTGCTTGTGATGGTCCAGCACTCCAACCAACGCTCAACCATACCAACCAAAAGACGATTTTTTTCATAGATTCCTTTTCAAGGCGCCCCTGAGGCTTTACGCTGCAGGCGAGCCGGCACTGGAAGCGGCTTTATCTCAACATCGTTGCTTTGTGCAGTACCAGGAGTGCTCCGCCCTTGTTGCTTGTATTTTTCAAGCAGTGTCTTTAGGTCCAAAACGACATCTGGCTTTTCTGCGTAGAGATTAGTGCGTTGAGCAAGGTCCTCTTTAAGATTATAAAGTTCGCCAGGAAATCGATGGGGTGTGTAGCCTCTCTTCTCTTTCAGCCAATTCGGTTCACCGCGAGCGCCATTGTCATCGCCAGTTGGCGCATCAATGAGGACCCAATCCCCTTTTCGAATCGCAAACTTCCCTTGAGCGCTATGATGGACGGTAGCCTCGCGAACAGGAGTCGCCAATTTCTCACCTAAAAGAACAGGCAACACATTCACACTGTCCTCGGCTGCATTATCGGGGAGTTTCGCCCCCACAATTGTGGCCGCTGTCGCCATAAAGTCGACATGACACATGACCTCCCCGCTTACGGTTCCAGCTTCAATTTTTCCAGGCCAGCGAGCAATAAAAGGAACCCGATGCCCACCTTCCCACGCATCGCGTTTTGCTCCTCGCAGTTTGCCTGAACTGTAGTGCTCGAACAGTTTAGCGCGATCATAGACACCTGGATTTACTTCGCCTGTAATCTCAGGCCCATTGTCGCTCGTAAAGATAACCAACGTATTGTTTGCAACGCCATTGCGATGTAGAGCTTCGATGACCTTGCCAACGCACCAGTCTGTTTGTTGGACGAAATCACCGTATGCTCCTGCTCGACTTTTACCTTCAAAATCTGCTGAAGGAACGACCGGATAGTGCGGGGAGGTTAGAGGAAGGTACAGAAAAAATGGCCGTTTGCTTTCAGCCGCTTTATCTATCCATTTGACTGCATGGTTCGTTAACTCTGGCAGAATATTTTCGAGTTTCCAGCCGGGAAGCATCGGCCCTGGAATTCGAAATTGCTTTCCTTGTGCCTGAACACTCGGTATACCGACGGTGCGCTGGTCTTCAACAAAACAATAAGGGGGATAATTTGGTACGATCGTTCCAAAATAATGATCAAAGCCATGACTGATCGGACCAGCAGTAATCGGCTTCGTGAAGTCGACATTACCAAGAGCGTTGTTCACTCCACCAATAACCGGCTTTCCGTCAACTGTCTCATAATTTTGACCAAGGTGCCATTTTCCAATGCAAGCAGTTTGGTAACCATGTTGCTGAAGAAGTTCAGCCACCGTCAGCCGATCGGGAGCAATCAACGGTTTATCCCATGGTCCTAAAACGCCCTTTTGAAGCCGTGTCCGCCATGCGTATCTCCCGGTTAGAATGGCATATCGAGTGGGTGTACATACACCGGATGGTGAATGAGCATCCGTAAACCGCATGCCCTGGCCGCAAAGCTGATCAATACTGGGAGTATCAATCTTCGAGTCTTTGTTATAGCACTTTAGGTCACCATAACCGAGATCATCAGCGAGTATGTAAACAATATTCGGTAACTCTTCAGCTCGAACCTGATGCGCAGCAAGTACCCCAAACACGCTCAGGAGATATATTCCCCAGCGAACTGTTTTCAGTTCGTATTTCGCTAACAAAGCAACCATTTCAGTTCCCCTTAACGTCTTTCTCCCACGCCTCATGCAATGAGATCATCTCCTGCACTAATTCCGACTCAGCTTCTGCGTAGTCTTTCACTTCCGGTTGCGGATCAGTCAATTTATGCAGCGAGTAAACAGCCTGACTTCCTTTCGCAGTTTTCTTGCATATCAACTTCCAATCGCCCCGTCGAACTGCCCAATTGTTTGCCCAAGCAAAATGCAGAACTTCATATTTGCTACTTGCCTTGGCATCAGCAACTAGGGACACGACGCTATGCCCGTCAAGCTGTGGTAACACTGCATCATGTTGGATATTGCACAAGTCAAGAATCGTGGGAAACCAATCCATCGATGTAACGATCTCATCTCGTACCTCGCCTTTGGGCAGCTTGGCTGGAAAACTGATAATCGCTGGAACTCGAATACCACCTTCAAGAAACGTTCCTTTATGGCCTATCCACCGCCCCGTGTTTCCGCCGCCACCATGGGCGAGATAATAATGCCCGCGAGGATAGCCACTTGAGTGATTGTCGACGGAAATACCCTTCGAATCTTCCACTGAATGCCCATTGTCACTCATCAATATGACGATCGTATTATCTCGCACTCCAACCGATTCCAGTTTGTCGAGCATCTTGCCAATGTGCTCATCAACCGAAGAGACGACTCGAGCATACGACTGCCTTGGCATCGGCATGTCAGCATAGGCATCCTTGAACTTCGAACTAGGCTGTTCTGGATAATGAGGGAGGTTGAAGGCGACCATCATAAAAAATGGTCTCTCTTTATTCACCTCTATGAAGTTCGTGGCCTTTTCGATCAGCAAGTCGGGATAGTACTTATCGCGATAAAAGACTTCCTGATTGTCCTCCCATAAGTCATGGAAGCCTCGTCCATGCAGGAAGTAATGGCGGTAGTTGTCAATGAATCCGCCTAGGTGCCCGAAATGAGTGTCGAATCCTTGTTCGAGCGGCCCGTGTCCTTCCTTGGCACCTAGATGCCACTTTCCAAATAATCCCGTTCGATAGCCAGATGCTTTCAGAACTTCCGCAATAGTAACCTCTCGCGTATCCATATTGATCTTGGGTAGATCCGAACCATGTCGATCGCCTTGGGTCCAATTAACGACGCCACCTCGTTGCGGATACCTGCCAGTTAGCAAAGCGGCCCGAGCAGGACAACATACGCTGTGACCATACGCTTGTGTGAATCGAATTCCATGCGCAGCCAACCGATCCATATTCGGAGTTTCAAGATCGCTCGAGCCAAAACAGTTCGCGTCTAATGTCCCTTGATCATCGGTCAGTAAGATAACGACATTCGGAGAAGCTGTCTGTCCGAACAGGGGAACGGCGAAATGGATTACTAAGGCGAAGACGAACAGAATCAGACGAATCACTTCATGGCACCGAATTGGAAAATACGCGAACGATACTTTGAAATCCGCGCCAGAAGTATATCAACAATCCTTCTCATACCCCTAGTGAAATCGCCGGTGAAACAGAACGAATTCGCCTCTTGTTTCAGTTGACTCAACTCCGTTCGAATGAATTGTGCGCTATCGCTTATCCTCGCTACAAAACTGGCATAAGCACCCCATAGCTTACGAGTAGCCGCTTGCCGCTACTCCAGAACCGGTGCGAACCGAAACTGTAACACTAGAAGACTATGTCACTTAATCAAGTAGTTTCAACAATGCCTGAACAGACGGAGGACGACTTCCAATCAACTTTTTCAACGCTGCATTCGAAATAGCGAGTAACTTCTTTTCCGCGTCACATTTTGGTTCAAATGTAACCGTGCATTCGACTTCTGAAATTGTTTCTAAGAGGATGTTGTCGCTATCGATTGGCGGCTTTCCGGTGAGCAGATAATAGGCTATTCCGCCGATGCCAAACACATCAGTAGCAGGACCTGGCTCCCCAAAAGCAGAAGCAACTTGTTCCGGTGCCGCGTAACCAAGCGTCCCACCATACGAGAACTGAGCTTCATCATTCGCTTCGCTTTGAACATTCGGCTTTTTTGAAATTGCAAAGCCAAAATCACTCACGACAACTCGCCCATCGATTGAGACCAACACATTATTTGGAGTAAGATCGCCGTGTACCACACCAGCCTCATGACAAGCCGAAATCGCCTCACAGATTTGACGAAATAAATCCAATTTGCCGTCGGCATCTCGCAATTCCATGCGGCTCAGCGCGACACCCTCTACAAAATTCATGACGATGTAAGGACCGCCATGAGGTGATTGTCCCCAGCCCAAATATTTAATTACTCCGGGATATTCGATTTTCGCCGCCTGTTCAATTT
This sequence comes from Planctomycetota bacterium, assembly GCA_017303505.1. Taxonomy (GTDB): domain Bacteria; phylum Planctomycetota; class Planctomycetia; order Pirellulales; family Pirellulaceae; genus JAFLCP01. The sequence goes on from JAFLCP010000144.1 coordinate 12,093, forward strand.
CCTGAATGAAGGACTTCAAGCCGGGGCGCTGTTCCCAGAATTGGCGGTGCATAAATTTCACAGCGATCAAGGCGCCTGTTGACTGCAATCTCGCACGATAGACTTTGCCTAACGAGCCACGCCCTATCAGCTTTCCCAAAACAAAATCGCGATAACCGATATTCGGTAAGCGAATAACTTCGGGTGGCCAACTTACAGTTCCCACTCGATTCTCAACCATATGCCGTTGACTTTCCAACCTCGCACGCAGCGCTGCGATTCTTCTTCGAATCGTACGTTCATCAACGTTAAGACGAGACGCAATCTCCTTTTGAGTCAAACCGATCAGCAAGGACTCCCACAAAACCTTCTCATCGCCGACAAATAGTCCATCGATATCCGACAAAAGTTCATCTGCCTCAGAGTTGGTGGGGGGCTTTGACAAACGAACATTGGCTTCGTCAAGGGAAATTCTTTCTTTGTTCCCGCCACGTTTCAATGTTTGCTCGCGTTCCACGGCGCGTGAAAGTTTGCGACGTACAAAGGTGGCCAGAATGTTCCAGGCCGATTCCGTTTCTCTGAGTTCAAGGGAAACTTTCCCTTCTCCCCTAGCGACTCGAAAGAAACTTCCAAAGGCGGACTGCACGACTTCTTCCGGTGCAATGGCTGACCGATACTTGCGATTAAGCCGATGCACCACCAAGGCCATTAAACGAAGTTCGTATCTTGCGACCAATATGCGGGCCGCCTCCTGCACTCCAGCTCGCCAAAGTGAAACTAACTCCCCACTAAAGCAGGCATTCAGCCCCTTTTCCGATTTATTTTCAGAATTCGTGTCCGCTATTGAAGCGGGTTTCTCATCTCCATCGGTCGCCATATGTGACTTTACTATTCCCTTTTTTCAGGAGTTTACGCTACATGACACATGTCGTTACGGAGCCATGCAAAGGTTGCCTCGATAAATCGTGCTTGAAAGTATGTCCAGTGGAATGTTTTTTGGAAGATGACGAAATGGTCTACATTCATCCTGACGAATGCATAGACTGTGGTGGCTGCATTCCTGAGTGCCCAACAGAAGCCATTTTCTATCAAGACGACGTGCCGCCGCAATGGCACCATTACATTGAGATTAATTCCGAACGAAGCAAAACATGTAAGCGTGCTCAATTCGGTTGAGGAACAAGAAGATGACCAGAATCCGCTTGATCTATGCGATTGCCGCCGCAGTGGTCGTTCTGGCCGGATTAGCGTCGCGCAGATACCGTCCGGAACTCCCACAATTTTTGGGAGACTACAGTGGCGATACACTCTGGGCGTTGATGGTGTTTCTTTTGATCAGTGTCGCGCTACCTGGCTCTCCACTGAAAATCCGGGCCACAACTTCCTTGTGCATCTCGTTTCTGGTTGAAATCAGTCAAATCTACCAAGCCCCCTGGATTGTTTCCATTCGGCAAACAACACTAGGAGGCTTGGTTCTTGGTCATGGCTTTTTGTGGACCGATTTCGCCTGCTACACAGCCGGTATTGTCACGGGAGCCGCATCGGAAATGGTTCTGTGCAGATTGAAACGCAGCTACTCCAAAATTCCCTCAGAGCAACCCTAGAACATTCGCGCTAGGATTTGCCAACAGTCTTCAAACACTCTAGTCTTTGGCGGCCAAGAGCTTCGCAATATCCTTCGCGAGCAGAATATCCTTCTCGTAAGCTTCTGCCGATACTTTTTTGAGCAAATTAGGCTCCCCGATGTGCCAGTAAACGCAAACAACACCGCTCAGTATCTGTACACAAACATCCTTTCGCTCGCCAATTAATTTCTCGATTCCTTGTAGAAGCGACGTATTACTTTCCCATCCACTTGCAAAAGCTCCCCAACGATCGAATTGAAGCGAATAATCCCCCAACTTCTGTCCGCCATTAATCTCCTTGCCAAAGTACTTGATTTGTGGATCTGCTTTTGGCAATAGGATCATGTCTAGCGCTGTTGAACGAGGCGATTTGGCAACAACACCGGTTAAGGTACGATTTGCACCTTGAAGACCCGAAATAAGGCTGATTTCCTGAATGCACTCAATACCGTATAACTCAATTCCATCCACGGTACCACCAAATCGAATCCCGACTGCCGCTGTCGGCAATACCGAACCATTATCGTGAAGGCGTGGCAAGTTACCTTTGATTAGCTCATTGGTGATTGGAACAAGTCCAACAAACTCCAATTTAAGCTTCTCAGCTGCGCTACGCGCTGATTGAAAGTTGAAGAGTCTTCCGCCAAAAGCCAATCCCAAGACAAACCAAGTGATGCCACCTACTACGATAGGCAAAATTGCGGGCATCGCAAAAAGGATTAGATACGTCACCAATTGCTGTTGAGGATTGGGCTTCGGAGCTGTTACGAAAACAACGATCGACACAATTGCCAGAACGATAAAAACGCCAATGGTTGCCGACAATGTATATAACTTTTGGTTCGATTTCGGTTCAACGGGCGCAGACTTTGTTGCCTCGCGAAATTCGACCCGGTAGGCATCCCACGCTTTCTCAATAGTGTTCTTGGAATAAAGCTCGCGATTGGCCATTCGAATGCTCCTTATCTTATAATGCAAGAATTGAACGTCATAGAATACACATTGTCTAATGCGAAGGATACTTTCCCCTCATAAAATCTTTCCATCCACCAGTAGATTCGCTTAGCGTCGCATTGAACTGTCGAATTGCAGCCTGACTCCTAAGTTAGTTATCGAAAACTCGGAATTACCAACGGTTTAGTATGCGTAAGCCACGCATAACACGCACCTTAGAAAAGGTAAAACTAACTCCTTACCAAAACAAGCATTCACACCCCTTTCGGGATTATTTTCAGAATTCGTGTCCGCTTTCGAAGTGGACTTCTCATCTGCATCGGTTGCCAGAGGTGACTTTACTATTCCCTTTTTCGGGAGTTTACTCCACATGACATTTGTTGTTACGGAGCCGTTCAAAGGTTGCCTCGGTAAATCTTGCTTGAAAAGATGTCCTGTAGAGTGTTTTTTAGGACGCCGCAATGGTCTATATTCATCCAGACGAATGCATAGACTGTGATGGCTGCGTTCGTGAGTGCCCAGCAGAAGCCATTTTCTATTAAGACGTGCCGCCGCAATGGCACCATTACACAGAGAATAATTCCGAACGAAGCAAGTCATACCAGCTTGCTCAATTCGGTTAAGGAACGGGAAGATGATCAAAGTCCGATTGGCCTATGCGATTGCAGCTGCGGTGGTCGCTCTGGCCGGATTAACGTCCCGCCGATAGAGTGCGGATCTCCCACATTTTTTGGGGAGGTTTTGGGGGCGATACACTCTGCGCGCTGTTGGTGGTTCTTTTGATCAGCGTCGTAGTGTCTGGGTATAAACGTCACATGAGAACCACAACTGCCTTGATCATCTCATTTCTGGTAGAAATCAGTCAACTCTCCGATAGCACGTCTGATAGCGGGGGGCAACGAAATGTTGATTGGAGCATGGCTGTGCTCATCTGATAACAAGAAACCTGGCAGACTACCCGTTAGCTCATCGTCTTGTCATTATTGCCACACAGCCATTGCAAGGCCTTCTAACGCAAAACAGATTCTGTCGGCCGCCTCATTTTCCTAAACGACGAGCTTAAATCGAAGGCCATACCAGCGAAAAGGAAACAGAGGAACATGGAGCACTTGCGGTGTTAAAGGCAAGTCCTTCCCTATCCCTCTGCGCGTTCGTCAGCCATTAACTAAGTCTCAGTCCTTCACTTTGTCTTTACCTGGACCGTATAGATGAGCGAGAACCCAGTCGTTATTCTTCGCCTCAATTTCGTCTTTATCATTGTCATTGATCACCGTCGGCGCACTGCCAGCCAACGTAAGGTAGTAGCTTCCATTGAGTCGATCACTCGCCCCAGTCCCGCTAAGATTAGCAATACGTGACGCCAAAGTGCGATCGGAGTTCCATTCCGCGAAGATTGCCGCGAGAGCCTCGGCATTCTCGTCGTAAAGAGTGTATGCCCCAATCAACAAATCGCTGCCACTCTTTCCTTTAAGCTCGTCTCGTCCCAATCCTCCGATCAGAATGTCTCGCCCATTTCCGCCTTTCAGCTCATCATTGCCAGAACCGCCAAGCATCAAATTTGGACCACTACCTCCATCCAATTCATCATCGCCCGCTTGTCCGTGCAATTCTGTGGCGATCGAAACACTGTCGGCCACCTGCACTTCATCGTCACCATCACCGGCATGAACCACTATTCGTGTTATCCCCACAATCGAGAATGAATAGTTCTCCCATTCTCTATCATGACATCCCGAGTCGCTCCGAATGGAAACCACATATTGCGAAGATGTTTTACGAATCTTGATCTCGTCATCTTGGCCTGTACCCGTCACCTGAATAACAGTTCCAGTTGGATTCCATGAATCCACAGCAAGCCCAACGGTCGCCACTGTGTGCGTCAACACCACTTCAGAACTAGTACCTCCATCTTTGTCGATGGCCACAACTGTAATCGAGTAGGTACCTGGAGCAGAAAAGCTGTGGGTAATGCTCAAATTGCCCCCTGAAACCGTTTGATCAACAATGTCGTCCCCGTTCCAATCAATTTGAAAGACAAAGCCCGCGGCCTGATCGAGTTGCGACGGGTCAGAAGCTGAAAGAACAAAGGTTGCATCAAAAGTTGCTACGCTCGAACTTGGCCCAGTTATCAATGCAGTAGGTGCAACATTATATACCGTAACAACAGAAGAAACGGACGACGTAGCTCCGAAGTTATCGATGACTCGCAATGAAATGGGGTAAGCGGCGGTACCGTCTAACTCCGTTGCATCAAATGTCGGAGCAATTCCAATTTCATTTCCAAAAGTTGCATTGCTCCCAGTCTCCCCATACAAACCATCATTATCTAAATCCCATTCAAACGTTAGAGAAGTTGTCGCTTGATCAGGATCGCTACTGAGACTTGCATCGAGAACAATCGCGCCACCTTCCGATACGTTATATGGGCCACCAATTTCGGCCGACGGGGGAAGATTCAGCGGAACCGACACCACAAAGGCGGGCGCGAATTCCGATGTACTTCCACCTGCGCTCGTTGCCAACGCCGAGATCTTGTCGCCTGCCACAAACGCCCCTGCGAGAATGGTGCTGAAGGTTGCATCACCATTTGCGTCAGTGGTTAATGTCAACGTCCCAATCGAATCCACTCCGTACGCGACACCACTCAAAGCGGTTTCGGCCGTGTAAAACTCTACTTCGATCGTTGTGTTGGCTTCACCATTAAAAGTGCCAGACACATTGAGATTACCCGAAATTGCGAAGGCTTGTGCAATTACCGGATAATTCTGAAGGTCGTTTGCGCCTGTGTCAGCATCCTGTAGATCATTGATATTGGGACCATCCCACGTCGTATTCTCGATGCCCATGTAAGACACATCGCCAAATCGATTGTTCCGGAACGTGTTTCCAGTGCCCGAAGAAACCGCAATGGAAACTTCCATGACCGTCACAGAAGATCCGCTCGAAGTCCGCCCAATGTTGTTGTTGACGATCGAGTTGTTCGAACTGCTATTAAGCAACCAAATTCCCATGCCACCAGCAGCAGTTGTCATAGTATTTGCTGCGTCGGTCGAATTACCGCCAATTTGCGAATTATCTGAACCATCGATAATAATCGCGGTAAAGCCGCCTAGGGACTGTTCCGCGATATTGACGTTGATCAAATTGCCTGCCACAACGCTATTTTGCGAACGGTTTAGGTATATCGTGTTGCTAAGACCAGCAATGACATTACGCTCAATCGCGTCCAGAGTGCCATCGGAATTGGTCCCAACCAAGTTGTTGGTACCAGCATCCGTAAGGTAAACTCCTGTGCCTCCTGGCATCGCAACCATCCCCGTCGGATCAACTCCAATGTAGTTGCCAGAAACCCGATTGTTGGAGGAGTCTGGATGCTCGATGCGCACCGAGGTCCAACTTCCCACAATGACATTTCTTTCTGCAAGATCGCCTTGTCCATCACTATTGGTTCCCACGATGTTGTTGGAAGAACCATAGTGAAAGAAGATTCCCTGCTGTGTGTTAGCAAGCATTTGCGAACCGCTGGAATCCAGGCCAATCCAGTTGCCCGCGATTCGTGTGTTTGAAACCGTAAATGCAGCTATTCCTGCGGCGCCGTTTGCGGACACAATATTTCGTTCGACGCTGTCGCTAACTCCATCTCCATCCGTACCAACCAGAGAATCGGTGAGATAGTTTAGAGAGATCCCGGTGGCCAAGTTAGGAAGAGCTGAAGTTCCTGACACATCGAGACCTACAATGTTCCCGGAGATTTTGGCTCGACTCCCAATAATATAAATACCCGAATCCGAGTTACCCGAAATCAGATTACCTTCTAACGAGTCCGAAACACCATCTCCGTTGGTTCCAATGAAGGTATCATCACTGACAACATATACACCCAAGGCGTTGGCAACGGAGGAATTACCGCTAAGGTCCGTGCCTATTTTGTTGCCCGAAATCCTCAAGCCTGGCACTGCAACCGCTTCGATTCCTGTTGAATTTCCCGAGATAAGATTCCCTTCCAACGCATCGTTTATTCCATCGCCGTCGGTGCCAATAATCGAGTTGCTGCTACTACGGAGTGTGATGCCGATGCGATTAGGGACCGCAGTTCCACCTGACGTATCAGTCCCGAGAAGATTGGACTGAAACTTCAGCTCGCTCGCGTTCTCAGCATAAATCGCACTATCGAAGCCTCCAATCGCAAGAGCCTGTACTACACTGCCGGTCGAACCTGCAGCAAAGAACAGTCCATTTCCGACCGCACCGCCCGCACTCGACAATTCGATCAAAGGAGTTCCCGCGTATCCGGGCTGAGTTGTTCCGTCGATCACCACGGTATCAATGATCGGTGGGAGGTCGGTCGTCGGCGCAAAAATCTGATGTCCTCCTCCATTCACATTGAAGGCGATCTGGTCCGCTCCAGAAGAAAGGTTCGCATCCAGAATGGCTTGGCGTAATGAACCAGAACCGCTGTCCAAGTTGTTTAGCACCTGAAAGGTCGCCAGTAGTCTGCGATGTTCTAGCACTTCGAAAGTAAAGCGGCGGGTGTTGGTAGAGCGACGAATGCGGCGAGAAGGGGATTGTTTCATTGCGGTTCTTGGTGGATTAGAGAATACAAACGAAATCGCTAACCACGTGTATGCGCCGTTGAAACAAACCTTTCAGCAAAATCGGAAAATTCCACAAAATCAGAAAAATCTGTCATTGGGCGCTTCAAAAGGGGCCACTGATGGGCGCTTATTTGGGGCAGAATCCCTGAAATTAGAAGATTGGCCCCTTTTGGAGCCATTTTTCATTACTCTTTATCGGTCGCAGACCCGGTGGG
>JAFLCP010000145.1 GCA_017303505.1 Planctomycetota bacterium
CGCCGACACTGTATCTATCAGCCGAGGATTGTCCCGATGGATATTGCCCAACGCCGCAACCGGAAAACCGCCGTCCGCTTGATCGAGTTCGCGATTTGTTCGATGGAGCCACCGAGACTCGTAACGCCTTGATGTGGCTCTCGGCTGGCGAGATCGCAACGGTTGCTCTCATTGGAATTGCAGTCGTGTTGCTGATCTTCATTCTCATCAAACGCGGCATTAGCTGAGCGTTGCCTTAACCCAATCCATCTTCTTAGTGAGGTTCCAAACAAACATGTTAATAACCATCGCCATCATTGTGGTCGTTGTCCTGCTGGCAGTCGCTTTGCTTCCCATGAAGAAACGCGAACCAGAGCAACTCAGGCAAGCTTCGCCGGTCGCCTTCCTAACCCCAGAGCCTTCGCAGCCCGTTCGTCAAACTACGCTTCGTCAACAGCAACTGGATGAGGAGGCCACCGCCGTTGCCTCTGAATACCAACGACGCGCTGACGCAGTTTGGTTGGATGAAGTGCGTGGCAAGGCATCGAAGCTACTCAGTGGGGAACAACAATGATCGGCTGGCTCCTGTTTTTCCTCGTGTCGTTAGCACTGTCATTTGTAGTGGGAACGATTACTGGGTTCTATCTGCGATCGGCAGTCGATCCGGCTCGGGTTGGAGCGGCTGCGATTGGCTCAATCACAAGCCTTCTGTTGCGACTATTCCCAATAAAAAGGGAAGAATCGTGACAGACATGCTTCAAAAAGGGCAAGAGTGGCTCGCGTCGAAACTCACTCAGCATGCATCTCGTCAGGTCGTATATCGCCGAGGTGAACTGGGAGTGACGCTCCAAGCGACCATCGGCAGATCGATGTACGACCAGGACGATGGTGAAGGCATCATTACTCGTAGCCAAGTTCGCGATTTCCTGATCGACACCTATGCACTGCTTTCCTCGATTATCGGAACGTTACCTCGCCGCGGTGACACGATCGTGGAGATCGATGGCGAACACACGTTTATTTTTGAAGTCATGGCCCTTGGTGGCGATCCACCTTGGCGCTATAGCGACCCATTCCGTTTGAAACTTCGAATCCACACTAAACAGATCGAATCCCATCCGTCATGACGACAGTTTTACAAGTTGCCGATAGTGTCACCGCCCAGCTCAATGCTGCTGAGTTCGATTTCGAGTTCGCGGCAGAGCGCATGTACGTTCCCAACTTCGATCTTGAGGACATGAAGGAACTCCGCGTGAGCGTTGTGCCTCGCGATGTCGAGTTACTCCCGCATGATCGCGCCCACAACAAGTACCACTGCCGCGTTGATGTTGCGGTGCAAAGGAAGTTTTCCAAGGGAACCAACGAAGAGATCGATCCACTGGTGGATCTGGTGGAAAAGATCGCTGACGAGTTCCGCTTGAAGCGACTTGATTCGTTCCAGGCGGCTCGATGCGTGAAGGCCGAACATGCGGTTCTGTATTCCGCCGAGCATTGGGAGCAATTGCGTCAATTTACAAGCCTCTTGACCTTAACATTCGAACTCGCTCGATGATCGATGTAACCGTTCGCACACAATTCGATAAGACAAAGCTGAAGAAGAAGGTTGAGACTGCCACCTTCAAATCGCTTCGTCATGCCGGCGGCGCGATCGGTAAGACTGCTCGTTTCAGCATTCGACGTCGCAAGAAGCCTTCGAAACCAGGAAGCCCACCGCACACGCAAACAGGAATGCTCAAACGAGTAATCCGTTACGAAGTTGCAAACAACAAAACCGAAGTCGCCATTGGTCCTGTGAACGAGATCGCTGGCCGGATTTGGAACTTACACGAATTCGGCGGAACGGCAACCAAACGTCGCAAACTCAAACCCCATCGATTCAAAGTTGGCGAGCATGGCCCAATCCGCGTGAAGCATCAGGGAATCAAGACTAGTTTTGCCCGAATCCGACTGCAAACATCAGCCCAAGCTAATCGAGCCACACGATTGGTTGAAGAAGAGAACGAGCGACGCGGTGACAACAAACCTCGCCACTATCCGAAGCGACCATTCATGAAACCGGCTCTGGATACCAATCGCAGTCGGTTGCCATCGTTCTGGGCTAACTCAGTCAAGTAATCCGTTCGACAAAAGGAATCATCCACAATGCCAGAAGTCAAACTAGGTCTCGAGGCCGTCCTCACCATCGACGGTGCCGAGATCACCAACGTCAAGGACCTGACAGTCAGCTTGGAAAAGGCTGAGGCCGATGCGAGTACTCGGGCCAACAATGGCTGGCGAGCCACGGTAGGAACGCTCAAAGATGCGTCCATCGAGTTCACAGTGCTCAACAAGGAAGGCGATACTGCGTTTGGCCTACTACAAGGCTTATGGAGCAGTGGCGACCCATGTGATGTTGGCATTAGCGACGCCGGTGGGACGCTGAATCTTACTTGTGAAGTGATGACCTTCAACGTCAATCAGAATCTTGAAGAAGTGATCTCCGCAGATGTGACGCTCAAGCCGACTCAGTCGAGTACCGGTAACGGCATGAACGTGGGACTTGGCTTGGCTGGCCCATGATCGTTGTTTCGCTTAGTTGAACAGAAACACTCTTAGAACTCAGGGGGGCATCATGCAGAAGTTTGTAGACCGCGCCGGTCGCATTTGGATTGTGGACATCGATAACACGACGCTGCGCCGCGTGAAGACTCTCACCGGTGTGCAATTACTTGAAGCCATCGACGGTGATTTGGTCACACGACTGTCTACCGATCCCCTTCTCCTCGGCGACGTCCTATTTGCGATCTGTAAGCCACAAGCCGATCAGCAACAGATTTCCGACGAGGCCTTTGGTGAAGGTCTAGCTGGTAATTCGATCGATGATGCAACCGGAGCACTCCTCGAGGCGTTGATCAGTTACTTCCCGGAGTCACGACGCCGTCTTCTGCGGAAGGCGGCCGAGAAACAGAAGCTGATCGAGACGCGAGGAATCAACGCGATCGAGAAGCGACTGGACGATCCGAATCTCGTGGACAAGATCGTCGAAGATCTCGAACGCAAGCTCGGAGTGCCGACATCGAGCAACTCATCGTCCGACTTGCCGGCATCGTCGGAGTCGATCCAGGTCCCCTGACGCTTCGCCAATTGGTGCTGATGGCTGAGGCCAAACGCCAGCACGACTGGAATGTTGCCAGCACGATCATGGCTTTGATGGCCGAGATGAATCGAGATCGCAAGAAACGCCGCAAACCATTCAGACCCGATGACTTCAATCCATATGCAGAGAAACGCCCAGTGATAGCGAAAGGGACTGTTGAACAGGCCGCTGGAATGTTGGGTGCAAGTTACCGTCCAAGGACACAAGAGTCGCCATGTCGCAAGTTAAAGCCGGAGGAGCCTACGTCGAGCTGACAACGAGGAGTTCTCAATTCCTCAAGGGACTCGAAGCTGCGCAGAAGCGGCTTAAGTCATTTGGTGCTTCAACACGCTTGCTCGGAACGAAGCTCACAGGTTTGGGAGTTGCCGCCGCAACTCCAGTGGCTGGAAGCCTCGCGGTCTATACCAGTTTTGACGATGCAATTCGCGCTGCGGGTGCAGCAGCCAACGCGACTGGCGAAACTTTCGAATCTCTACGCAATACCGCGAAGCACTTAGGAGCAACCACAAGCTTCTCTGCTACTGAAGTCGCTTCGCTCATGACGGAACTCGGTCGCGCTGGCTTCTCTCCAAAGCAGATCGAAGAAATGACGCTTGCCGTCATGAATCTTGCAAGGGCAACTGGTACCGATGCCACGCTCAGTTCTGGCATCATGGCAGCTACCATTCGCCAGTTCTCGATGGAAGCAAGCGATGCAGTTCGCGTTGCCGACGGTTTAACCGCAGCAGCCAATAAGTCATTCAACTCTGTGGAATCGCTCGGTGAAGCGTTGTCCTATGCGGGTCCAGTGGCCTCCGATGCCAACATGAGCCTTGAGGAAACGCTCGCTATCCTTGGCACCCTTGGTAACCTCGGGATTCAAGGTAGCGAAGCCGGTACCGCACTCCGTCGTCTGCTAACACTCAGTGCGGCTGAATCCGAAAAGTTTATGAAGGTGTTCGGTGTCGCGACTAAAGATGCACAAGGCAACGCTCGCAACCTTGTAGACGTGCTTGGTGAAGTTTCTGCGGCGACCGCCAACATGGGGACCGGTGATCGAGCCGAAGCATTCAATGAAGTCTTTGGTTTGCTCGGTATCACCAGTGCATCCGCCATTGGTAAGACGGTGACCGATACGCGTCAATTGCTCGCCGAGCTGCAAAACTCCGGTGGAATTGCTGCCAAGACCGCTGCAGACATGGAGGCCGGCATCGGCGGTGCTTTCCGGATCCTGAAAAGCTCTGTCGAAGGTGTCGCGATCGCGATCGGCGAGGCGCTCGACACATCGGTTAGCTCGATGATGAAGTCGATCTCGCGTGCACTATCAGGGCTCACAGAATGGATTGGCAAGAACAAGGAGATCGTCAAGAAGGTCGCATTGATTGTCGCTGGCGTCGTTGGAGTTGGCGCTGCATTCATCGGAATCGGAAGCGCTGCTGGTGTGGCCGCCTTCGCTGTTGGTGGGCTGGCATCCATGTTTTCGCTGGTCGGAACTGCGATTGGCGTTTTGGTGACGATGATCGGTGCGCTATTCACGCCCATTGGCCTAGTGGTCGCTGCGGTTGCAGCGCTGGGTGCGTACTTCATCTACTCGTCCGGCATTGCGGGCCAAGCGATCGAATACTTGAAAGGCGTTTTTGAAACACTCAAGGCCGACACAATCAAAGCATTCGGTGCTATCGCCAACGCACTTGCGGCGGGCGACATCACGGCAGCCGCCAATGTGTTGTGGAGTTATCTCAAGCTGCAATGGATCAAAGGGACCACCTATCTCAAAGGTGTGTGGGCTGATTTCACTAACTACATTTCCGATGTATGGGGCGATTCAGCCTATGCCATCGGGGATGTTCTGATCAGTGCCCTGTCGGGACTTGCTAGCGTTTGGAACGCGACGCTTGGCTTTATGTCCGATGGCTGGGCGATTTTGACGACCTCCGTGCAGAAGGGCTGGAACTACACGATCGGATTCCTCAAGAAGGGATTCATTCGCCTGCGAGAGCTTGTAGACATCGCTGGAGATGTCTCGGTACAAATCGGCGGAGTGCTCATCAACGCACTAGCAGGTGTCGAAACCGCTTGGGTTGAGACCATCGACTATCTCGCTGACACCTGGTCGGTGTTCGTTGCCCAAGTCAAGTCGATGTGGAACTCGACTGTCGGCTTTCTGCGTAAAGCATGGATCAAACTCAAGTCCCTGTTCGATGACGATGTGAACGTCGAAGTCGAAATGGCCAAGATCGACAAAGAGATCAAAACAGCCGACGAAACCGAGCAGGCTAAGAAGCAGCAAGCCATCGCCGAGCGTATGAAGCGGCGAGATGCTCGCAAACAGCAAATCGAATCCAATCGTGTGCAAATGCAGGAAGGAATCAAGCAGCAGCTTGAGGAACGTCGCAAGGCCCGAGCGGGTCGCGATATCGATGCTGAGATGGCCGTCATTGATCAAGAGACGGAAGCGAAGAACAAAACGGTTGATGCCTCAAAAGAGGAGCAGTTCAAAGAGAACGAAGTAGCTGGCCATGCTCGACAAAAGACGATTGACGACACGACAATTGGTGTCCAAAAGACTCTCGACCAAATGCGTGAAGAGGCTCGTATTGCCCGCGAAGCTGGTCGCCAATCGCCCGAGGATCGCACTAAAGAACGCGATGAGCAAGTTGCTGCAGCTCAAGCCGAATTCGACACTGCCGTTGAGACAGCCAACAACATCAAGGTGGAAGAGCCCAAGAAGGCCGATCCAGCTGCAAATGCTCCTAAGCCTCCAACGATGCCCAAGCCCGGCGATTTGAAGGTTCCGAGAGTCAGTGTCGACGGCATCAAAGACCCCAAGCTGAAACCACCAAAGAAGAAGGACCTCAAACTCGGTCTAGATCGATCTGCCAAAGATTCGATGGACCAGTTCTCCAAAGGACCAAAGGACAACGCGGAGAAAACCGAAGCGGCCGGCAACTTTGAGAGTCGTGGGCTAGGCCTCGGTAGTGGTGCGTCGCTCATTCCTACGATGGAACCGCTAGATCAACCTGATGCTGCCAACGCTGATGACGATGTCGATGCAAAGGACGGAGCCGACGCTGGCGAAGCGAATCCGGAATTGCCTGAAGTAGAACAAGAGATCGCGCCGCAGCCGATGAATACAGAAGTTGCGACTCCAGAGGACATGGTTGAACCTTCGACTACCGATTTACAACCCTCGCTCAATCTTGAGTCACTGTTAGCGTCCTTCGCAGCAGTCCGCGTACGCCTCGATGAATTTGACGCTGCACTCTCGCTGAGTGTTGCTCGGTTGCAGATGCCACAAGTTACTGGTGAAGGCCTCTCGGACGATGTGAAGCGAGCCATCATTCAGACCGCTGAGAACACCGCTCAGTTGGCTTCACGAGCCCGTACGGGAGGCTTCGTGTTCAGCTAATGGGATTCTCAAGTGGCGGATACAACTTCGAACTGGCGGCGCTTTCAAAGAAGGCTACGCGTGGCAAGGCGACTTCGGACACGTTCGTCTATGTCGGTACCAACGGTGGCTCGGTCGATCCTGCCGCCGCTGCGGATGCAGTTCTGTCGTACTACCGATCCACTCAGCGCGATCTGATTCCATTCTTGCAAGTGGATGGTGAGTACATCAATGAGAAGCATGCCCTGGTGACCGCTTCGATCAACAAGACGAAGCTCGATCCAGTCTCGTTTAACACCACCGGCGCATCGACTCATATAAATCAATCTCTCTTTACGCGTGGCATTTACGCGGCAGGTGGCAAAATCGCGCCCAACTATCGTGGCGCGATCGGAGTCAGCGATTCCGGTGTCGCCGGCGTCGATGTGACTGTGCCAGCGTTCGAGTTCTCCGTTCGCAAGAAGTTTGAGTTTGTATCGACCGACTATCTACTTGCCATGGTCGCGATGACTGGCCGCGTCAATTCAACACCATGGTCGATCTTCGCGCCCGGCGAAGCACTGTTCCTCGGTGGCGAAGGTGGCGAGGACGAACAGAACTGGGTCGATGTGACCTATCACTTCGCGGCGCGCCCAAACGAGACGAATGTCAGCATTGGCAGTATCCATGGCGTGTCGAAGCGAGGATGGGATTACCTCTGGGTCAAGCATGGCGAAGAGGTTGTCGGCGATCGCGTGCTACAAGTCCCTGAAGCAGCTTACGTCGAGCAGGTTTACCCCGAAGCGAACTTTAACGCATTGGGGATCGAGTAATGGCCCGTCGCGTTAAACCAGGCGAGAGACTCAACATCACCGCAGCCGAATACAACCGGTTGCTGGCGGCCGCTGATGCTATTGCTCGAGATCGTCTCTCTGGTGGCGGTGGAAATCGCACCCACGTTCGCGACGCTGCCACAGTTCGCGTTCACTACCAAAGTGCGACCACTGTGCCCATCGGTGGAATCGTCGGTTTTAACGCCCCACTTGGCGATCCTGACGAAGGCCCAATGGACCTCGCTCGTTTCGTACGTGATGCCACGATCCAATCGGTCCGACCAACCACTGAATCGCACGCGGGTCGCTTCGGTGTCGCGATTGAACCGATTGCGGAAGATAAAGTCGGTCGTGTGGTGTTCGCCGGCGTGGTGGCTGCCAAGGTCAACGTACAAGAGACCTGGCATCAGTATGCAGACGTCGCCGACGCGGGAGGAACGACTCTCCAATCGAAGCCAAACGGATCGGCTCAAATCCTGTGGCGACGTGATCCAAATCAATGGGGTGTGCAATGGGCTGTGGTTCGAATCGGTAAGCCAGCCGATCCTGCGTTCCTTGTGAAGGTCCCAAGCGGTGGTATCCCTTCTCGCTCTGGTCTTGCGACGGGTGCCGCCAATTGCGATCTCTTTCAGCTCGATGATTCTGGGACCATTGAACCAGTTCGAAAGCCGAATGGACAAGGCGTTCGCATCATCGCTTGCAACCCGAGCGCCCAGCGCATTCGAGGTCCGGTTTCCAACTACGAAGGTGATCAGTATCTCAGTGTCACCTACGATGGCAATCGTTCCTGGATTATCGATCCACCCAAACAAACCTTGCTCTGCAAACCACTTGGTCGTATCAAATCAAAGTCATGGGGCATGGCTCGCGAGCTACGTTACGCCGGTGGTGCTTGGTCGCCAATCGGCGTGAAAGTCGCCGTCTACAACGTCTGCGACTACGCATTGCTCGCAAGCCAACAGATTGTTTGCCATTTCCATGAGGACACCTCCGCTTATCTAACCATCGGCTGCCGATGCTGCGACGGGAGCAGTTCGAGTTCGAGCAGCTCCGGCGACTCAAGCTCTAGTTCAAGCTCCAGTAGTAGCTCAAGCTCGTCTAGCAGCTCGTCGTCATCTAGTATCAGCTCATCGTCCAGTAGCAGTTCTGACTCATCTTCATCGAGCAGCAGCCCGTCGAGCAGTCTATCGAGCGACTCATCGATTAGCTCTTCGTCTAGCAGTTCTTCGTCGCCGAGCTCCTCCAGTAGTAGCTCGCCAAGCTCAAGCAGCTCGTCTTCACCTTCTTCGAGCAGCGGATCGTCAAGCAGGTCATCCATAAGTCTGAGCAGCAGTTCGTCATCGTCGTCGAGTAGCAGTTCGCAAAGTTCGAGTTCGTCATCATTCAGCTCCTCAAGCGACTCGTCGAGTTCATCTAGCTCTAGTGGATCGTCCAGCTCGTTGTCATCTTCGTCTGCATCAGATAGTGATTCATCAAACAGCGATTCATCGAGCTCCATTTCCTCCAGCTCTGATTCTTCCAGCAGCGGTTCCTCCGTAAGCAGCGATTCAAGCCAATCGAGCCAATCCTACAGCGAGCCCAATAGCAGTTCGTCAACAAGCAGCGGATCAAGCTCAAGTAGCGATTCCTCCGAGAGTGGCTCAAGCAGCGATTCATCAAGTGGTTCACCGAGCCAATCATCAATCAGCATTTCCGGTTCCAAGCCTTCGTGCAGCCACTCGTCCCAGTCGCTATCCA
Source organism: Planctomycetota bacterium (assembly GCA_017303505.1). GTDB lineage: Bacteria > Planctomycetota > Planctomycetia > Pirellulales > Pirellulaceae > JAFLCP01. Next base: position 9,032 of record JAFLCP010000145.1, read on the forward strand.
GCAGTTCCGGTAGTGAATCCAGTCAATCGTCCGATTCCAGTTCTAACGATTCGAGTTCCGACGATTCGAAGTCATCCGAATCTGACAGCTTGCCAAGCGTATCGAGTAGCCATTCCGCGTCCAGCGAATCCGATTCTAGTGATTCCCAATCCAGCGATTCCGAATCGAGCGGATCTGACTCGAGCAATTCAGATTCGGCATCGAGTGAATCGACTAGCGCGAGTAGATCCACGTCGCATCCAAGTTATTCCACGCCAAGCTACTCGAGCGGATCGAGCGGAAGCCATAGCGATTCGAGCGGCAGTGATTCCAGCGGTAGCGATTCCGAAAGTTCAAACAGTGAATCACAAAGCGATTCCGAAAGCGAATCTCATTCGGACAGCGGCTCCATCAGTACTAGCGTCCCTCAATCTTCTAGTGATAGTGGGAGTGAATCACAAAGCCAATCCGATTCAGAATCGGAGAGCGACTCTAAAAGCAAATCATATTCTGGCAGCGATTCCTACAGTACTAGCCGACCAAGCTACTCTGGAAGCGGTTCACCGAGTACAAGCGAATCTGGCAGCACAAGTACTTCGGAAAGCACCTCCGAAAGTAATAGCGAATCGACCAGCCATAGCGAATCGGAGAGCAAAAGCGAAGATCCAAGTAGCGATCGACCCTCGTACAGCACCAGCGACTATCCAAGCTATAGCGACTCAAAAAGTCATCATCCATCAGGAAGCACGTCCTACTCAGATAGCACGTCCGAAAGCGATTCCGATTCACAGCCATCGGATTCCAACCCGTCTGAGTCTGAAGGAAGTCGCCCAAGCACATCGGATTCGGAGCCACCAAGCGAACCGCCACCAGGAAGTTCCAGCAGCGGTTGTACAAGTACATGGATCTGGTCATGCGGCTGGGAGTTGCTGGATTCGGACTGCGAAACCCCAGAACCACCCGAGGGTGCAGGCAGCTATGACGGCGCGGTGATGGAGGTGGCTGCATGATCCATTGCCCACACCTCACTCCCGACAATAAGTGCCGCGTTGCATCGCAAGTCGCCGAATGCAAAGTACTCGCATCAGCGAAAACCTGCGAAGCGTGCCAGCAAGATCCTAATCCACAAGCAGTCAATGTCGTGACGCTCGGAATGGCAATCGTTCATCGCAAGCGACTTGGCAAGCCGATCGCCGAACTACGCCAATTGATGAATCAGTATAAGCCAACGGGGGAAGAGCCGGTCAGTTTTCGAATTAACGACTTTCGCCCCGGGCCCGGGAACGAGCTTAAGAAAATGCTCGCTTGGTTCGCTCGCCCAAGTGATTCGTGCAAGTGCGAGACACGCGCCGACACGATGAACGATTGGGGAGTTAAAGGTTGCCGACAGAATCTCGACACGATCGTGGAATGGTTACTAGAAGAAGCCGAATTGAGAGGATTACCAAGTGGGAAGTTTACTCGCATTATCGCAAAGTCGCTCGTCATCACCGCCATCCGTCGCTTCGAACGCAAGTTCCCAGACGGAGCACCCGAGCCAAACGACGACGACACTGACGACACCGACAACGAATAAGATCGTTGAACGATGTTTCCTAATGAACCTAGATCGGCGCGATGATCGGCTACGTGAGTGGCTGGATCAATTGCCAAACCCATGGCCATTCCCTGAGCCAGAACGTTTCGCTGCTATCGACGGCCGGCGACTAGCAACGCCTCCGCAGTGGCGAGCTGGAAACGGTGCCTGGGGATGCTATCGATCGCATTTGCTAATACTTGAGAAGTGTCTACTTGAAGGCATCGATTCGTATGTTGTCTTCGAAGACGACGCAGGATTCGGATCAGAATTCACGGAGCAGTTTCAGCAGTATGTCGCAGAGCTTCCGGAGGACTGGGGATTAGCTTATCTCGGTGGACAGCATCTCTACGCCGGCAAGCATCCTCCTCAGAAAGTCAGCGAGCGCGTTTATCGTCCGTTCAATGTCAACCGCACACACGCATTCATGGTGCGAGGTCGATTGGCAATGAAGACGCTCTATCGTCATTTGAACTGGAACGAGTGGCATGTGAAGCATCACATTGATCATCACCTTGGTCGCCTCACCCAGCGACGCTACGAGATGATGGTTCAGTCAAAGACGGTCGATAAAGAATCACTTGCTGTTTACACGCCCGATCGTTGGCTCGTGGGGCAGCTCCCGACCAAATCGAACATCTGCGGACGCAAGTGGGAGCAAACCCGATTCTTCAACGACGCTCGTAATGCGGACCATTCTGACGCTCCGTTTTTCGCTGTTCTTGGTCCACACCGATCTGGAACATCCTGCGTTGCGATGGTCATGCATCATCTTGGCGTTCACATGGGGAACGAACTCGGCGGATACGAGGTGACAGGAGGTGGCGAAGCGATCGGGTTAGCCAAACTCTGTGAGAGTGTCATGAGATTCCCAGCCATTGATCCGAAGGTAGGCGACGGGCAACTCACCAAGCAGCTTAAAAGCTGGATTGTTGGTCGTAAGACGGAAGCTAATCGCGATAAGACAGTCGCAGGGGCCAAGTATCCACATCTTTGCCGATTCGCAGAGCACTTGTACGCCGGCCTTGGAGATTCACTTCGTATCATCGCTGTCGATCGACCCATCGAGGCGTCGATTCGTTCACTTCAAGATCGAAGCAACAAACATCGTGGTCAGTGGTTCGCTGCAGACGATGCGGCTTGCGAGCGATTGCAACGATCATTGTTGGATCATCGTGAACGATTCATAAAGGCAAATCCGAAAGTCCCTGTGCTTCGGGTTGACTTCGCAGAACTAACAAAAGATCCGGCCGCTGGCATCGCAAGACTAGTCGAATTCCTCGGCATCGATCCAACAGAGGAAGAACTCGAGTCGGCCATCGCTCACGTCAATCCAGAATTGAGGAAGTTCGGCTGATGAGTGCGATTTCGGTTCTTGGCGAGCTAAACCAGCGTTACTTGATTGTCGGATCGACGGCGATCCAGCTTCATGGATTCGATTGGGGGCAGCGAGACATTGATGCGTGGCTCGATCCAACCATACCCGTTGATGAATGGGACGCTCTGGTGAATCGAGTTGCGCGGCACCACCAAAAGATTTGGAATCGTGGCGACGACAACGGACGCGGTGGAATCCAACACTCGACCCGAATCGGCTGCTCCCCCAAGCTCGACCTTATCCATCAGATAGGCAAATTCCAGCCAAGCGATTTCGATGCCGTGTTCGATCGATCCTTGATTTCAGAACTTGGAAACGTCGCACCCCTAGATGTTGTTCTTCGAATGAAGCTCCAAGCCAATCGCGGCAAAGACTTTCGACATTTCATGAAGCTAATCCAAATGATCTCCAATCCGTGAGCTCGCACATGACAAGCAATCTACCAATCGACCAAATCACTTTCTGCATCAAGACGATCCATCGACCGTGGGCATGCCACCGGCTGGTGGAATCTTTGCGTAAAGAGTTCGACTCGCCAACGATCGTCGTTGTGGATGACGGTCGCCCAGAATTGCGATTCTCGGCCAAGTATCCCGAGACCGCCAAACACTGCCGTGTGATCGATCTAGAAACGCACGATGTGGGAGTCGGCATTGGACGCAACACAGCGATCGATGCAGCAGAGACCGAACTGGTTTTCTTGCTCGACGATGACCAGATCGTGACTCCCGATCTACATCTTGATCGCGTCTATCAGCGATTCAACGAACACAATCTCGACATCCTCGCCGTTCGCCAAGGCGGAGGTGGCCAGCCAATGATGCTCAGCCCGCTCATGAACGGGAAACGAATCTGGATGCATCGTGGTGAATACAAACGCATTGGACCGGTTTGCTGGTGCGACATGGTCAGCAATGCGTTTCTCGCCAGACGCGACACCATTGCACGTATCCGCTGGGACGACGCGATCAAAACTTACGAACACTGGGAGTTTTTCTACAGAGCCAGTCGAATCGAGAAACTGGCGATCGCTGTGGCTGTCGATTGCTCAGTGGTTCATGCCCATGTGGGAGCCAAGCCCTATGGTGATCTTCGAGGTCGACCGAAGTTTCGAGCGATGGGACTTCGCAAACACGGCTTTCATTCAATGCGATATCCAGGAGGAGGGATCGTCAATGCGTGACCGAGTAACATTCTGTATCAAGACGATCCATCGTCCACATTGCTGTGCCACGCTCGTCCGCTCGATCTATGAGCAGTGCGGTGAGAACAGGCCGTTGATCCATGTGATCGATGACGGGCGACCGGACTTGCGATTTTCAAAGTGCTGTCCAGACGAAGCCGCAAAGGTCGATCGACTCGTTGAGACCGAGTACGACATTGGGCTATCGGCAGGTCGCAATCGATTGCTGGATATGGGCGATTCTCCCGTGGTTGTCTTTACGGATGACGATCACATCATCACGAAACAAACCCGACTTGCTGAGCTCGTTGAGAAGCTCGATCGATACCCAGACCTAGATTTACTTTCTGGCATGAGCAATACGGAAGAAGGCCCCCGAATGCTCGCCTCGCGAGATCGTGTGATGCGAATCTACTCTGGAGCATATCGTTGGCATGACAAGATCGCTCGCTGTGATTATGTCGGTAACTGCTTCGTTGCTTATCGCGACATCTTACAAGCGATTCGCTGGGATGAAGAGCTCAAGGTCGAGGAGCATTGGGACTTCTTTTGGCGAGCTAAGCTTGCAGGCATGAAGGTCGCCGTCGCAACCGACCATGTCTTCAAACACGTTCACGTTGATCCACCGGGTTATGTGCGCCATCGCCCGGAGTACTTGAGGCTTGGCACTAAGAAACACGGACTTCGCAAAGTCATGTGGCGTTGATTTGTTTTGATTCCCCTTCTCAAAGGAGTGTGAAAGATGACCATTCCCAATGGCCCAATCGGCCCCAACGGACAACGACCACCCTGGTGGCCGCCTCCTCCATTTGATCCACCTGGAGAGCCGCTTCCGAATGTACCTGAGCCGCGACCGGTTTGGTGGCCTCCCCATCTTGCTTGGCCACCGGTATCCGAACCTCCTGTCGAGGTCCTTTATCCTCCGCCGATTTACACTTGGCCAAGGCTACCACCCGATCATCCCTATCATTTGCCGCCTGGTTACTCGTATCCGAATAACCTACCGCCTGGCCACCCCGGGCGCAATGTTCCACTGCCTCCTGGATGGCCCCGTCGAAAAGTTCGTCCCGAAGACATCGTAGATTCGGGCAACGATTCGGACGTGGTTATTTAACACGGGCAGTTAGTATTCTCGCGAGCCGACACGTTACTCGTGTCGGCTCCTTCTTCTTTCACTTTACGAATCATGACCATTATGATCGAGATTGCCAACCTTGAGTTCCATGCAGCACATGCGTGCAATCTCCATTGTGCACAGTGCTCGCATTATTCCAACTTCCACGCTGGCGGTATCGTCAGTGTGGAAGTTGCAAGAGAGAACTTCAACGCGTGGCGAGGTCGACTTGCACCGAAGCAAATAGCGATCCTCGGTGGAGAACCAACGCTCAATCCAAATTTGATTCAAATCATCGAGCTTTCTCGTCGCGCATTTCCGGACTCGCCTGGGCTCTTTGTCACTAACGGCTTCTTCTTAGATCGCCACCCAGATTTGCCGAGAGCGCTCATCGACAACGGCTTTCGCATGGATGTGTCGCAACATGGCAACGCACCAGCATATCGAAAGAAATTCAACGAAGTGCTTCAAAGACTCAACGAATGGCGAGCTGCGTATCCAGCTCTACAGATTGCAGTCCGTGAATCGCACAAGGGCTGGCGACAGCAGTATCGCATGATCGATAGCAAACCGATGCCATTCGACAGCGGCCCCAAAGCAGCTTGGAAAATCTGCCTCCAAAGATCATGCACGCAACTATTCAAAGGCCACCTTTGGAAATGCCCAGCTCTCGCGTACTTCGCCAATATGGAGCGAAAACTTCGACTGGAAGCGATCCCAGCTTGGCAGCTCTTTCGTAACTACAAGGCTTGTCCACCGAGCGCAACCGACGCTGAGGTCCGGGAGTTCTTTGCGACTCAGGAAATTCCCCAATGTGGTCTATGTCCAGCACGTAAGATCCCGTTCCATCACCAGGATCCTACCAACAAGGAGCAAAAACGATGAAGCGAGTGATTGCAGTACTCGACTTGCCACCGCGCCGAAGCCTACCAAATGTTCGAGCCAGCTACAAAGCCGCTGCCAAGCGATGGGGCGCTCAGGTTCTTTGGATCACCAACCCATTGCATTCTTGCCATCCGTTCTGGCAGAAGATGTTTGTCTGCGAACACGTGCAATCGCTCTTCGGTTCCAGTCATGTTCTCCAGCTTGACAACGACATGGTAATCCGCAGTGACTGCCCATCGCCGTTCGACCTCGTCGAACCAACAGACTTCGCAATGGTCTCGGGTCGCCAGAGCCCGCAACGACGCGTCGATCGAGCCAGTTGGAATCAGATGGCACATGAAGAATGGGCCCGACGCTGTGACGTCCTGGCAGCGCCAGCCTGGACGCATCCGAACGGAGGCTTGTACCTCTATGGAACCGATGCCTTCGGTTTGATGTTCGCAGAAATCATCAGCAATCTATTGCCAACCGGTGGCAAGCACGATCTCGGCTGCGATGAATGCTTGATTGTCAACCAATTGTGGACCTACCATCGTCGTGCAATTCGCTTCCTGCCCGTCGACTATAACGTGAACTTGCATCAGAACGACTGCTGGGCAAGCAATCCCGTCATGCAAAGCTACATCTACCATTTCGTCGCACGAGCAAAAGAGCGACTGCCAGAAGTCCGCTGGCAACGAACTGATCCTGTGGAGTTGCCTTATCCATGGGACAAACGCTCTAGGGCGATTGTTGAACGATGGGGGAACAGCTCTCCAGATTCCTTCGAGCTGGAAAACATTACTCATGTCGAAACAGCAGCGAATTTGCTCGCTGCTTACCCAAATCTACAGGTCATTGTGTCTGGTTCGAAGGACAGGCAAATGAAATCTTGTGACGCCATTCCGAACCACGATCGTTGCGGCCAATTTGCAGCCACGCACACTTCGTATCTGAATTTGATCAGGTTCCAGCTTCGACTTGGCCCAAACGCTTCTCGAATCGTGGCAAATTGAGCAGCATGGACAATACTATTTCAATCGGTTTTATTGGGAAAAGCCGCTCTCCCTAGTTGTACAGCATCAATGTGCGACATCGCCCAGGCTCTTTAGGCGATCCAGGTTCAGCAGGCAAAGGTGAGACCGCTTGTAGTCAATGATCCCCTCTTGCTTGAGATCTGCCAGGACTTCGGAGACAGCTGGCCTTGTCGCCACGACTAACTCTGAGAACTCCTCGTGCGTAAGCCGTAGGTCAACACGATGACCATGTCCACAACGTCCGCCCGAAAAGCAGACTAGATCGTAGAGCGCTGTGGCAATACGAGTACGCAACGGAGAGATCAACAGCCACTGCATGCGTCGGTCGTAAGCCTGCAGTTGCGCCGAAAGGGTTTGCAGCATCAAGGATTCGAACGAAGGCGACGTCGCTGCCTCTTTCTCTAATTCCTGTCGAGCAACCTGGATCACGCACGACAAACCACTTGCGAATGCCTGTTCATTCTGCAGGAAGAACCCGGGGCTGAAGGGGAAATCGCCAAACAACGCTCCTCTTCCGAGAAGCATGCGCGTTAGCGACCTTCCGCTAGGGTCGACATAGACCAATCGGACGTAACCCCGCTTGATGATCCATGTTGTTCCGGCCGTTCGATTGAGATAGATCTGAGTCTTGGGCTTGACGTTGCGTGTGATAGTCGATTGGAGTTTGCCGCAGGCCGTCACAAATGGCGTGGAAAGTTCGGAGTGGATCTGCATGTTGGCGTTTTGTTTCTCTTCTGAACGTTTGTCCGGATCGGCGAACGCACCTTCGGTTCAGAGTAAGCGGTGCCTGCCGCCAGTGCGAACAGAGACATGACTGTAGCTGCAGCGATGTTGACCCGTCTTCCACGATCTTGCTATCTTCTGCTTGATTCTTGCTCAGTTGCGGAATTCGCCCAGCGTGCAGCCAACGGATCCTCTTGAAGTGCTGACCGAGATGACTCAGGGTGGCGAACCCAATAGTCGCGGCCACATCGGTCAGCGACATGACAAGGTCATAGCGAACTCTTCTGAAGGGCAAACGAGTAACTAGAGTCTGACGAACCTAGTACCGATGCCGCGGCCCTTGCCAGCATGACCGCCATGAGCAAAGCTATCCTTGCAAGTGCCGGAGACCGAACGCCGCCAGTCTAAGACGACAACGCGCGACTATTTCTCAGAATGCCTAATCGGAATTCGTTCGGCGTGGAGCCAACGATCCGTTTGAAGTGCAGACCGAGGTGACTCTGGCTGGCGAACCCAACGGTTGCGGCCACATCGACCAACGATATTCTGTCCTGACGGATCAAGTCTTTGGCTCGCTCCACCCGCTGGGCTATCACGAACTGGTGTGGGGACAGTCCAGTCGCGCGTTTGAACAACCGGGCGAAGTGAAACTCGCTGAGGTGGGCGACGGCCGCTAGGTCGGCTGTGGTGATGTCCAGGTTAAGGTTGTCTTGGATATAGGTGCAGACGCGGTCCAGTCGGATTCCCTGTAACGCCTCCGGCTGCTTTGGACTTTTCCGCAACCGGCCAGTGCGGGTCAGGACGGTCGCCAGCAGGGCGTCGAGCACTGCGTCGGCAAACAGCGTACCATTCGGGTTGCACTGGACCGCTTCTTCCCACATCCGCAGGCACAGTGCCTCGATGAGTGGGTCGCGGAAGAAGTCGTGACAGCCGCCAAGATCGACGATCGGGCGACCGAAGTCTTGTTCGCTCAAGGATACCAGACGTGATATCGGAAGGCCGATGACGAACGTTTCGCATGCCGCGTGTTTCTCGTAATCGCAGGCCGTGTCAGTCGGGGCAATCACCATCATGCCAGCCGTGATCTTGACCCGCTTCCGGCCGTTGCCGAGGTCCGTGTCAGCCCAACAGCGTCCGGCAGTCGTATAGATAAGGGAAAAGTCCTTGAACGGGGGATCGGGGTAATGCCCCGGCGGTTGTTTACCGCGCACAAGCATGAAGCCGTTGGCCGCACGAACCTCTTGCACTAACGAACGATATGGCCCTCGGACCAGCCAGTCGGCACAGTCACCGTACCGCCCCTCCTCGTCTTCCGGGTTGCAGTTCGTCATGCTGGCCCCCGTAATGACGCGAGTGTCTCCTCGCACGATCCGGGGCGTGAAAGGGCGCCAGAACTGAGTCGCAGTATCGATTGCGACGGGTTGCGGTCCTCTCTCAGTGCGGGCGGTACCTTCGGCGAAGTTGATGCCGCTGATCCCCACCAACACCGTGCCGAACTAATCCGACGAGGCGGCCATGCACGTCGGTTAGTCGAATAGTCCTCACGGGGACTCCGACACCCGCTGCCAGGTTGCGTTCCCGACCGTGGAGCGGAACACTCCCCAATCGGGCGATTCGATTCGGTCGCCATAGATAAACTTCGCATTCGTCTCCTGCTGAGTAACCTGCCCGTTCGCGCATCACTCTTCCGTCAATGTTTCGCCAATGCTGGCCCTGAGAGCCCCTTCTGCTACAACAATATAAGTGCCGCATGGGCGGAGTGAAAGTCACTGTCAATCAAGAACTTTAACGAAACGTCCCAGCCGCTCCCCCTATAGGCTCATTGGGCGAGAAAACCCATTCTGCAAGAAATAGGTGCAGCGCCTGGTACGGCATGGTCCCTTTAGACGCTCTCGGAAGAGAAGCAGATACCCAACGGCACGTTTCGATGCAAGAATTGGCGTTGGTGGACTCTTACGATTTAGGGTCTGGAACCGAGTGAATTCCGACCTGAGTTAGCTGATGTGTTGAAGGACATTCGAAGAAAAGCGGATGGATTGTAATCTGGACGACAGAATGGCTTAAAAATAACTCTTAAAGTAATCAACTGGAGCTTCAACGTCCAGCTGGGTGAGATCGGTTGACACACGCTGGCATACTTATTTCCAAGAACGAGGAAGTCAATGAACATTCGATTGATGGTTGGATTGTTTTGTGCGGCGAGTGTCAGCGCAATGGGCGTTTTGATGACCCAAGCCCCTGTGGCGTTGGCACAGGGGACGGCAAAGGCGAAGTCTTGGGTTGAGTTCACTGCCGATGGAAAAGCGAAGCAGCCCGTGGGATACCGGAAATGGGTATTCCTTGGATCC
>JAFLCP010000146.1 GCA_017303505.1 Planctomycetota bacterium
GATGTTGAAGACACAATACGGCGATTCGAGACGCGTCTGAAATCGCTTACCGTCGATCTAGTATTTGATCCCAACGATGTTGCTCGACGTATCATTCGTTTTCGAATCGATGGGATGTTGCATGCAGAACCAGCGCCTGAACCAGTGAAATTCGATTCGCTACTTTCTGTTTCCCGTCATGAATTTCAAGTAAAGACATTGATGTAATGAATGATCGCCTTTTGGATATCTATGAAAAGGAACTCGCATTCATCAAGGATGAGGCACGCGAATTTGCGCGGCGAAATCCGAAAATCGCGGGACGCTTGCGGATCAATGAAGGCGAAACGGTCGAGGATCCACATGTCTCGCGACTGGTAGAGGCGTTTGCCTTACTTACCGCTCGTTTGCGACTCAAGTTGGAGGATGAGTTTCCCGAAGTGTGGCAAGCTATGCTGTCCACTTTGTTTCCGCAATATCTATCGCCCGTTCCATCATTCTCTATCTGTGAAATGCGAGTTCCCGAATCCGCCGCCGAGAACCCTTCCGGTGTGCGGGTTGGGCGAAAATCGCGAGTTGAAGTGGATACAAAAACGGGTGAGCGCTGTCGCCTGCGGACCTGTTACGATACCCAGTTGTTTCCGATGAAAATCACGAAATGCGAATATCTTGAACCTGCATTTGAATTTGAAATGCCCAAAGAGTGGAAGTTTGATATTCGCAGCGCTATCCGGCTTCGCATAGAAGCGGACTCCGAGAAGCTTCCCCTGGCCCAGTTGCACCTTCAGAAATTGCGTTTGTTCCTGGGGGAAAGTGATCCGTTGGGAAACTTGCTTTACGAACAAGTGATGCGCGACTGCTTAAGCGTCGGCGTCTTCACTCTTCCCAAGGAAGCGTTTGCTTTTTTTGATCCCAAAACAAAGATTCAGCCGGTTGGTTATGCGGATGATGAAGCGTTGTGGGATCATGACCCAAGGACAAGACACGCTTTTCGTTTGCTGTGGGAGTTCTTTGTTTATTCCAAGAAGTTTCGGTTTGTCGATTTGGATATCGGTGATGTCTGGAAAGCTAGTCAGGCAGCAAAACATATCGAACTGATTTTCTATTTCCGCAACAAGAGCGAGCGACTGCAACGCGAAGTTCGCATCGATACCATTCGCTTGGGCTGTACCCCTGTCATCAATTTGTTCAACCAATCGGCAGAAACGGTTTTCTTGAGCAATCATCAGGCCGAATACCATGTCGTACCCGAGTCCAATCATATGGACAAGGAAGTGATGACTATCGATGAAGTGGTTACTACCAGTATCGATGGTTCTGAACAAATAAAGTATGAACCTTTCTACTATCCGCGACACGAAAAAGATGCGGAAGGAGAGCAGCATTATTGGCATTCTTCGAGGCGAAAGATATTGGTACCGGATGAAGATCATGACTTGGGTACCGATGTCTTCATTACCTTAGTGGATCTAAAGGGTAAGAGTACTGCCAAGCAAGATTGGACGCTTCACGTACAAACGACTTGCTGCAATCGAGATCTGGTTAAAGAGATTCCTGACATCACACCTAAGGGACCTGTCGCTTTGATTCGCGATGTTGGCGGTGGTGTAAGAGGACAGCTCATTTCGCAGCCTACGTTAACCAAACGCCCGTTGCGCAAAGAGGAATATTACTGGCGGCTTGTATCACATCTAAACCTCAATCACTTGTCGCTGATCGAAGCTGATGAAAATGCAAATGGTCTTCGCGAGATATTGAAGCTCTACAACTTCAGCGATACACCTGAAGCAACACGAGCGATACAAGGGGTTGTGGGCATTGGATATGAACGATCGGTCGCTCGTGTCTCCACGCCACAAGGGGTTCAGTTGTGCCGCGGAATCGATATCGAACTTAAAGTTGAAAAAGACAAGATGAATGGAGTCGGGTTGTATCTATTTTCGTCCGTGTTGGAGCGTGTTTTCTCATCTTATGTTTCACTCAATTCGTTTACAAGATTCAAGGTAATCGCCAGTGATCATGAAGCAGGCCAAGAGCCGCTCTACCTTGGTCCACCGCGAATCGGTGAACGTATTCTGCTTTAGCATTGAATTGGTTAACGATGGGAGAACATAGATGAGTGTTTCCAAGGAGACTGCTGCAGACGAGACGATTGAAGCGACTTGGCTAAATTTCTACCAAGTTATTCGCAGTTTAGAGCAGGAATCCAAAGTACGCATTGGCAGCGACGAAAAAGTTGAGAAGGAACCCGTGCGCATTTTCGCGGACGCGGAGTCTACATTCCCAATTGCCGAATTAGCCAAGATTCGGCACACCGACAAGGCTGAATTAGAAGTTTCCTTCTTCGGGTTATTCGGCGCGTCAGGTTGTTTGCCTCGACACTATTCGCAACTTATCGTGGACCGAATTCGCCAACGGGATTACGCGCTCCGCGATTTTCTAAACATCTTTAATCATCGCTTCATTTCGCTTTTTTATCGAGCGTGGGAAAAGCATCACTATCCGATTGCCTTTGAAACTTCACATTGCATTGGTGACACCGACAGAGTTCGTCAGGCTTTTCAGAGTTTTATTGGGAATTTACTCGACGGTCACCACGATCAAGCTTCGGTGGATGATTCGGTTTTCTTGCACTTCGGAGGCCATTTCTCAAGTGTTATCCCGCGAGGCGTGGAATTGAAAGGCATCCTAGAGAACATATTCCAAGTCCGCACGAGAGTACAAGAACTGGTGGGCCAATGGCTAATGTTGGCTCCTAGCGAACAGAGTCGCTTGACCCCCTCGGCGAAAATGGGCGGTTGGAATCAGTTGGGAAAAGATACGGTTGCTGGCAGCCGTATTTGGGATCTACAGAATCGATTTCGAATTACTCTAGGTCCCGTAAGCTACCAGGAGTTTCTCGATTTTCTACCTGATCCGAAATTAAAGAAACTGCGCCAATTAGCGGACGTTACCCGCCGCTATGTCGGTCCTCAATTTGATTTTGATGTGCAAGTTCTGTTACGGTCGGAAGATATCCCTCCACTTCAATTGGGCGGCCCTTCCGCCCGGTTGGGTTGGAGCACATGGCTTGGACAAGATCCTGAAAAACGCATTGTCGAGGATGCCATATTTCAGCTCCCTGATCGAGTGTGATATAACACCCGAACCGACCAGCCTATGCTTTTAATGCAACTTTCAGAAGTTTCTCTTTTTCCTGTCACTTTTGTTTGAAATCGGGATCGAAAAAATGGTTCAAGTAGATTTGAAAAAACTCTTCGATAAACTCAGTCCCGTTTGTAGCAAGACCCTCGAACTTGGAGTGGCTCTATGTGTTACGCGAACAAACTACAATGTGGAACTAGAGCATTGGCTCTTTTGTTTGGCTGATAGAGCAGATTCCGATTTCGTGCGGTTGCTCGAATCGTTTCAAATCGATGTCAGTCGTGTGAAGACTGACTTGACAAAGTCGTTAGATCGGCTTCGTACAGGCAACGCGAAATCTCCTGGCTTAAGCCCAGAGATTGTTGATCTGGCTACCGAAGCTTGGACCTTGGCAACGATTGACTATGGCTCCGGTCAGATTCGCAGTGGGCATTTGGTTGTCGCCATGATGACCAATGATACGCTGCGCCGAACCATTCTTTCTGCCTGCCGCGAGCTCGATAAGATCACTGGCGAAGGGCTGCGCAAGCAACTGGTCGAATTGTGTATGGGGACGGGCGAAGACAATGAAGCCGTAGCCTTGAAGACTGCGAGCGGTGGTAGAGCCACCGGGACTGCAGCCCCTGGCCGTCCTGCCAACACGCCTACGCTCGATCAATTTACCATTGACTTAACTGCTAGAGCTCGCGAAGGAAAAATTGATGCGGTGCTGGGAAGGGATTTCGAGATTCGCCAATTGATTGATATTTTGACCCGCCGCCGACAAAACAATCCGATATTAACGGGCGAGGCGGGCGTCGGGAAAACGGCCGTGGTCGAAGGTTTTGCTTTGCGAATTGCTGCCGGGGATGTTCCCGATGTTCTCAAGGACGTCCAACTCAGGACACTCGACTTGGGGCTTTTGCAGGCGGGGGCGGGTGTAAAGGGGGAATTTGAAAACCGGCTTAAATCGGTGATCGATGAAGTGAAGGCCTCTCCACAGCCCATCATTTTGTTTATCGATGAGGCTCATACGTTAATCGGTGCCGGGGGGACTGCAGGTCAAGGCGATGCGGCCAATTTGCTCAAGCCCGCACTGGCTCGTGGTGAACTACGAACGGTTGCCGCCACAACTTGGGCCGAATACAAAAAGTACTTTGAAAAAGATGCCGCCTTGGCTCGTCGGTTTCAAGTCGTCAAAGTCGAAGAGCCCTCCGATGCGGTTGCCATTGAAATGGTGCGTGGGCTCAAGAAAATTCTCGAGAAACATCACAAAGTTGAGATTCTCGACGAAGCTGTCATCGATGCCGTCAAACTGTCCAGTCGCTATATCAGTGGAAGACAATTACCTGATAAGGCAATTAGCTTGATCGATACCAGCTGCGCTCGCATCAACTTGAGCCAGTCTTCTACACCACCAGCTATTGAAGATGCGCAACGTGAAGCGTCACGCTTGAAACTCAATCGTGAAATCTTGCAGCGTGAAATGGCAACTGGAGCGGAGCATACCGAAACGATTGCGGCCCTCAGTAAAGATCTGGAAAGTTGTGAACAACGCTTGGCGATTTTGAACGAACGTTGGGAAAAGGAAAAGGGATTGGTTGTTAAGATTCGGGAGTTGAAGAGCCAACTCTTGAGTGTAACTGAACCACCGAAGCCCACCAAAGAAGGCGAAGTTCCTGCGCCTCCACCAACCGCCGAGCAAATCGAACAGTGGAAAGTTGAACTGAAGAAACTGCAACAAGAATTGCAGACGATTCAAGACGAAGACCCCTTAGTGCATCCTGTTGTCGATAAGCAAGCGATTGCCGAAACCGTATCGAGTTGGACAGGGATTCCCGTCGGCCGAATGGTGGCTGATGAAATTCAAACCGTTTTGAATTTGCATGAATTGTTGGAAAAACAAATCGTCGGCCAGACGCATGCTCTGCAACGTATCGCGCAGTCGATTCGGACTTCGCGAGCCGGCTTGAATGATCCACGTACTCCGATCGGTGTGTTTCTTTTAGCCGGTACCAGCGGTGTTGGTAAAACTGAAACCGCCATTTCGTTGGCTCAGCTGCTTTACGGTGGTGAGCAAAACATGACTGTAATTAACATGTCGGAGTTTAAGGAGGAGCATAAAGTCTCATTGTTAATGGGATCACCTCCTGGATATGTTGGTTATGGCGAGGGTGGGGTTTTGACCGAAGCGGTTCGCCGAAAGCCCTACTCGGTGGTTTTGTTGGATGAGATGGAGAAGGCTCATCCGGGCGTTCAAGACATTTTTTATCAGGTCTTTGACAAAGGAACGATGAAAGATGGAGAAGGCCGCGATATCGATTTCAAGAACACCGTGATCTTGATGACAACCAATGCGGGGACGGATCTGATCAAGAGCTTATGCGCAGATCCTGACACAGCTCCGGGACCCGATGCTTTCACCGAAGCCCTCTTTCCGGAGTTGCTGAAGACGTTTAAGCCCGCATTTTTGGGGCGTTTGTCGGTTATTCCCTACTATCCGTTGGCGGAAGATGTCATCCGCAAGATCATCGTTTTGAAGTTAGGGAAAGTTGGCAAGCGGCTTAAGGATAACTACAACGCCGCTTTCGGCTACTCGGACGATCTCATTCAGCTGATATCCGACCGATGCAAAGAGGTTGATACGGGGGCTCGAAACATCGACCACATTTTGACCCGCTCCCTTCTCCCCGAGTTGTCGGCGGAGCTCTTGAAGCGGTTGGCGTTGGGTGAGTCGGTAACGAAGGTACACGTAACAGCGACTCCCCAGCAGCAATTTGCCTTCGAAATCCAGTAAATTCTGGGGGGCATGGCCACCGAATTTCCGGTCCAATCGAGCTCTAGGGCCACTTAGTTCTGTTTTTGGGGACAAGTGGCCGGATTTCGGGCCTTTTTCGGCAACTGCTCGCTGAAGCGTACGACAACAAAGAGCGATGAAATGAAATTAGGCGCTTGCGCCATAGCTGACAGCGATCGAGACATCGTTGTCTTTAGGGGAATACGGGCATGGTAAATCGATTGCTGGAACTGAAGCAAACCTCGTTGTTTGGTAGCGATGCGACGATTACAGAGTTGGTTGGACGCGAAGAGCTTTCGCGGCTTTTCGAGTTCCAAGTCACCATTGCTTCTCCCAAAGATAAGGTGAAGCCCGAGGATGTAATTGGCCAAGCTATGGCGGTGCGTATCGATAGCACGAAGAAACCGCCGCGTTGGGTGCATGGATATGTGAGCCATTTCTGGGCCGGTGATTTCAGCAACACTAAAGGGGGTAAACCCTCCCGCAGTTATCGAGTTCGATTAGTGCCGTGGCTGTGGTTCGCCACCAAGGCGAGTCGCTCGTTTGTCTATTTGCCTGACAAAGAGAAGAAGAGCATCAAAGAGGTATTGGAAGTCATCTTTGAGCATGTGAAGGAGTATGGGCATGTTCAAAACTGGCACAGTATGGATAAGGCTTCCATATTGAGCAGTCGCAAAGTGGAGCATTGTGTTCAATATCGCGAGACCGACTACAACTTTTTGGCTCGCACGCTTGAGAAGTACGGAGTTTATTATTACTTCGAGCATACGGAGAGTTCTCACAAGTTAATCCTTTCGGACCAAGCGCAATATCCGAGTGCGATTGATGCGGAAGTAGAGTTACCCAAGAATAATCCTGGTGAGTTGCGTCACGACTCCATTATCCAGTGGGAACATTCGTATGAAATGGTTTCTGGAAAATGGGAACATAACGACTACAACTTCACGACGCCGTCGACCAACTTAGCAGGTAAAGGCAGCAAGAAGACTCCGCTGAAGAACAATAGTGGCTACGAGCTATACGACTTCCCTGGCGATCACGCTACCAAAGATGAAGGGGAAGAATTGGCAAAGCGCCGTTTGCAAGAGGAAGAAGTGCGTTTTGATTCGGTGGTTGGTCGAAGCACATGTCGGTCGTTTGCACCTGGCTTTGGGTTCAAGCTAACCAAGCATGCCAGTTGCAAAGATGAAGAGAACAAGCAGTATTTGTTGACGTCGGTGAATCATCATGCGACTCAGCCTGGCGGTCCACATACCGATCAGGGGACGGAGTCGATGTATTTGAATGATTTCGAGTGCATACCTCGAACCGTACAGTATCGGCCTGGTCGTGAAACTCCTGAGCCCTTTTTGGCGAGCGTACAAACGGCCAAGGTGGTTGGACCGCCTGGAGAAGAGATTCATGTGGACAATTATGGACGCGTGAAGGTGCGATTTCAGTGGGATCGAGAACCCGATAATGGCGAACACCATTCGTGTTGGATCCGTGTATCGCAGCTGCACGCTGGCCCGGGGTTTGGTGGGATCAGTATTCCACGGGTGGGCGAGGAAGTGATTGTCTCCTTTATTGAAGGTGATCCGGATCGCCCGATTATTACCGGACGTGTGTATCACCAGGAATCGATGCCACCGTTTGGATTGCCGGGCGAGAAAACGCGGTCGGGTATCAAGACCAAGACGTATAAGGGGCAAGGCTATAACGAGATGACCATGGATGACACTCC
Source organism: Planctomycetota bacterium (assembly GCA_017303505.1). Classification (GTDB taxonomy): domain Bacteria; phylum Planctomycetota; class Planctomycetia; order Pirellulales; family Pirellulaceae; genus JAFLCP01. The sequence continues at coordinate 7,623 of JAFLCP010000146.1, forward strand.
TGGCAAGGAGCAAATTCGCATTCATGGTCAGTACGATATGAATAGCACGATACTCCACGACCAAACGTTGGATGTTGGCAATAATCAGACGCAGAGAGTGGGCGTGGATCGCAGTCGACTGGTCGGAAACAACGAAACGGTCACAGTTGGATCGAACCGGACGGTAACGGTTGGGGCCAACCACACCGAGACGATTGCCGCCAACCAGACAATTACCATTGGGGCGAATAAAGCCGAAGTGGTTGCGATTGCATCGGTCGAAACCGTAGGTGCAACAAAAGCCATTACGGTTGGAGCGGCTGTTGCTCAAGTTGTTGGTGGGACGATGGATCTGGCGGTAGGTTTGGAGATGAACGAGGCCGTCGGTCAGGATAAGAATATTGCCGTCGGCGGCGATCTAAACATTTCTGTCAGCAAAAGCGAATCATTGGATGTAGGGAAAGAGCTTTCCATCAAGGCGGCAGACAAAATTACCATTTCGTGCGGTGCTGCAAAAATCGAAATGGAAAAGTCAGGCAAGATCATGATTCAGGGAGTGGACGTCACCATGCAATCCGGGGCTGGTAAAGTTCATATTGATGCTGGTGGAATTATAAGTATTAAAGGTCCTATGGTTAAGATTAATACCTAGCTTGCTTGTGGATTCGGTTTGTTGCATTGTTTCTCAAGTTTGATTGTTGGTATAGATTCGGAGAGGGGGAGGATTGTATGTCAGGACAGCCAGCTGCACGAGTTGGGGATATGCACACTTGCCCTATGGTGACTGGCGTTGTTCCGCATGTTGGTGGGCCCATTCTGCCTCCCGGTGAACTTACCTGTTTGATCGGTGGAATGCCGGCGGCTCGAATGGGTGATATGTTAACTTGCGTCGGACCACCAGACACCATTATCAAAGGGGCCTTCCCTACGCCGATTGGGAAGAAACCTGCGGCCCGTATGACCGATCAAACAGTGCACGGTGGCGTGATTGTTCTTGGCTTTCCTACGGTGTTGATCGGTCTGTCTGGTACAACCGGAAACGTTCATGCTGGAACGGCAACGTGCCAGAATATGGCTGCGGGGCGAAATCCTCCGCCTGGATCAACGGATGGTTCAGGGAACCCGTTGCAGTCAAATACAGCCGGTCAAAGTTACAACAATTGTGGCATTGAAACCGCGCGACAAGTGATTAATCATGCGGGTGGTAATGCGACACAAGAAGGGTTAATGTCGCAGGCGATTGCTAGTGGTAACGCATCGCAACCTGCGATTGGAAGCGTGCAAGGTGGCGGTGGTGGGGCATCAACGCCTGGGGCTGGCGGGATCACCGTCACCGCACAGAATCAGGCTTGGTTCAGTGGCGGTACATCGGACGTTCAGCAGGCGAATATACTTTCGCAAAACGGCATACCGGCCTCCACGATACCCGCTACGCCAACCGGTGCGCAATTGAGCCAATACGAAGAAGCCATGTCACAAGGACGGGCTGTTCTGTCTGGTGGGGATGTTTCCGGATTGCCGGGCTGGAATGGACAGGCAGGTAGTCACGCGGTGCTTATCACGGGCTATGAATACGATGATAATGGAAACCTAACTCACGTCATTTACAACGACACGGGGTTGGGGGTTTGCGGTCAACGAATAACGGCTGCCCAATTTCAGAATTTCATGAACATCGAAGCGAATAACATTATTGCCCAAGGTGGAACTCCGTTTGGGGCCGCAGTTACAACCAACCCCGTGTGGTAAGTTTGCAACACATTCAGGGTGTCGGTTTCGAGGGAATATCACGTGAAAAATGTTGCTTTCTATTTCGTATTATGTTGCTTAGGGCTTACGCAAGCGTACACAGAAATGACTACCAAGCAGGCTGTTCAGGAGATCGGAAAGCACACAAACCACTTGCCTCGTGAGCGTGGTGTAACGCTCCCTATGATTAGCATGGATGAAGAGAAGGTCATTATGAGGCGGTTGTATTACTACACTAATACCGTACCCGGGGAAGGCACATACATTACCTCACCCCAGTTTGTCGCAAGTGCCGATTTAACCAACGGACTATTTCTAAGTTTGAGAAGGTTCGAGGATGAATGGCAGCCTAAAGAGCTTCCCCCTGCACCCTGGAAGCACGAGCGGCATAAGTTCGAAGTTGCCGAGGATGTGATCAAGGAATTTGATTCAATCTATGAGCTTTACGACCGACTTATTCCCGGTTTTGTAGAGGACCGGAAAGATGTTTCCAGAGAACAAGTTCGGGATGCAAAGTTGTATCTTGAGTACTTTGATCGTCATGTAGAGAAGCCATTATTGCCGTACTACGAGCAGTTTGGCGGGCGGTTTTTGGGTTGGGTTCGAAGTACCGCGAAAAGATAGTTGATATTGCCCCTTGTTGAATTTGTAGGCATCCAATGGTTCCCACTTCGATCGTTTCTTCTACCGTTTCCAAGACACTCTTTCCCACCTTGCCATTTTGCGGCTATGTTTCTCCGCCAGTAGTAGCGTGGTACGAATCGGCATTGTCGTTGTCGTTTATGTTGGGACGCGGAGAGTTTGTTGATGCCGATCGCGGCTACATGATTTGGCCCCCTTCGTTGCTCGCCATTTACGATGTTCAAAATGGAGGGCTCATCGATCTGCGGTCTGTCGCCCCAAAAGACTTTGGCCGGAAGGATGCGCCCGATGCGCCATTGGGAAAAGGAACTTTACCCGCGCAAAAAGCGACTGCCGAGTATATAGGCAAACTCGCGAAGTTTTTTGAACTAAGCGACCAACTGCTTAAAGCGGTTTGCGAAGGTAAAGAGTCAGGCACCCTTCGAAGTGATTACAATACAGCTCTTTACGCTGTGAATGACCAAGCCCTTCATGGATACGTGAAGTATTTCGTGGATGAGCCGACTTAAGGCGGAATGGGAATGGCACACTCGATGTGCCCAATGCCTGTATGTGCACTTTTTATCTACCGGAGTTAGTTTGTGGATCCCGTTCTTGAATCATTGCTGCGTGAACTGATTGGGTGTATCGAAACTTTCGAAACCATGGAAGAGGCTGGGGCTGCAACAGCGTTTTGGAATGGAAGCATCAATCCGCTCCTCTCCCGAATTGCTACTCTGTCCGGACTAGGCAAAAACGTCGCTGCTGAATTTGCTTATCGCCAGCTCGGTTTTGAAATGACCGCTCTAGCGACAGAAGCAGAGTTGGCAACGATGGCTGGCCTGATCGCCCGCAAACAACGCGATTCGGTGATCAAACGCGCCATGGCTCGAGCCGTGTCCTCCGAAGTAATCCCTGTGGCTGGGCAAGTCATCACAGGTATTTGCATTTGTGCTTTAGCCTACGATCTTGTCAAACTCGGTAAGGTTCCTGGCCAAATCCGAGAGTATCAGGCTTATGTAGGACGTTACACCGATTACATGATCCGCAGCGCAATCGTACACAACGGCAAAATTACCATGCCGCGACCTGCCCTCATCGGCGAATACATCAAACGCGATGGAAGCGGTGCGTGGTGGCAGTGCTAAGATCTGCTTTCGCTTGGTTTTACTCGTACACGGATGTCGTCGTGTCCGTAGCAAATTAAGAGCTTCGAGCTTGCGGCTGCTGACATGTAAAACTGCTTTTGCACTTGCTCAAACTGGCTGGGCCAACTGTAAACGTAGTAGTAATCAGCAGGAATATGGATTTCAAAATAGCTGCCGGTGTGAATCGGAGCCTTGAGCCCATGTGCCTTCAACAGTTCACGAGATGTTTCGGCTAACTCTGCATCCAATTCAATTCCCGAGGCCTCGTAGCCCAAAATCTCCGCCAGTCCAACCAAGATCCCCAATCCACTTCCCCATTCGCATAAGGCCCCACGCGGAAGTGTAGATAAAACGTTCCAGGCATGTTCATATTTCGATGGGACGAAATCAAAACAATTCACTTGCGGTATTCTGCTGCGGCCATCCGCCAAAAAAGCCTGAGCCCGCTCACTGAGCGCACTCGAGGTGATCTCCAGCGATTCCTCTACCAGCTCGATCGAGTCCGGTTCGGGTTCCATGGGCGGTTCCGATCGTAAAATGGGGGATTTGTTGCGGAGAATGGGCTGTGCCTTCCCTACGGTGAGGGGGGGCACGCTTTTTCCAGAATTTCTGTCGTTTTTTTAGCAACTCACACCGGCTCAGTACGAGAACGATATCATCAACGCGGCAAGAATCAACAAGCCGCTTCGATAAGAAGATGGCTTGATAAGTAAATCACAAGTTCAAAATCAGTTTCGTTCAAAACAGAATTGCGGGGAGTTTTCAAATGGCTGCTTACATCAAGTTCGATGGTGTGGATGGTGAATCGTTGGCAAAGGGACATGAGAAGTGGAGCGATCTGTTCACTTTCTCCCAGGTGATCCACAAGTCTGGTAGCGGACAAACCGGTGCAGCTCGCCGTCGTGGAACCGTATTGTTGGATGATATCCGTTGCAGTAAGTTGCTCGATAAGGCTAGCCCCAAGTTGGCCGAAGCAGTTTGCTTGGGCAAGGTTTTTCCAAAGGTTGAAATCCATGTAAAGACCTCGACCACCAACTCCGGTCGCGAAACGTATTACAAATATGAACTCAAAGATGTGATGGTCACATCCTACGACGTCAACGGTGGCAACCAAGACAAGCCGATGGAAAGCTTCAGCTTGAACTTCGAAGAAATCAAAGTGACCTACACCGAAATGGATGAAAAGGGAACGAAGAAGGGTGACGTCAGCTACGGTTGGAAGGTTGAGAAGGGCGAAAAAGCTTAGTGCTTTTCGCGATCGAATCATTCATAATGAGCGTGGTTTGCTAAGCGAGCCACGCTTTTTTTGTTGATATGTTGCGATTCTTGGTAAGATGTGTGGGCGATTTTCTGCCGATCCAAAAGTTGAGGCTGCAATGGCAAACTTGCGTTCTCCCCTCCCGTTAGGCTTGAACTACCACAGTGAAGGTCCTCGTCGCTTACTCGCACAGGCACCGACCAAAATCGGTAGTGGTCAACCGACGGCCAAAGCCAAACGCACAGAAGATATATCGTTTATTGGATCGATCGAGCGGTTGCGGGACGGCGATGTACGCGATTTCGATGTCAGCGATTATGCGGCCTTCTTTGTGACCCACAAAAAACTTCGGCGCGTAGTTCGGTCGCGGCGATCTGGAAACTATCGGGTCATCTTTGTAAACGGTATGCAAGGAAGTCCAACTAAGTTCCGTGCGCAAGCTTGCTCGGTTGCCGCCTTAAGCGGCGGGCCCGTACAAGGTGTTTATAACGGTTCAGGTGACAGCTTTCTCTTTGGCGACAATTCGGGAGCTGCGAAAGTTGCCGGTCAAGAACCCGGCAATATCGTTGTCGATTTAATCGAGTGCCTTACGGACAAATTACAGAGTACTGATTGGGACCAGTTCACGACTTGGTTCAAGAAGAAACGTGGGGATTCGCAAGATAAAATTGAGCGCGATATGGCAGAGAATTTATCTCGCTTCAATCGTGCAACGGGGGCCTTGTATTCGCTCTTGATGCAGCCTGGCTACCAAAATGCTCGGATCGTGGCACATAGTCAAGGGAATATTATCACTTGCAATGCGATCAACGCAGTCGCTGCAGTGAGAGGCAATAGTGCCATCTCGTCAATGAAGGTCTTCGCGGTGGCTTCGCCCGTCATGTTCTGGTCGGAAGCAGGTATGTTTGGCGAGGATATTGTTTCTGTTCACGCATTGGCGAATGACCTCGTGGCATGGTTAGGAGCTAACGTTTCCGACGCTCCTTTCCTCATGATGAAAAAGCCCATCGAACGAAAGGGAGATGGTATGAATGGCACCGAGATCTCCGAGAGCTATGACTGGACCCTCAATCCAGCTCAACTCTTGACCCACAACTTTTACGCCTACCTCGAAAAGATGTGGAATGAATTGCGCCCGAAGTTTGAGTGATGGTTGTGCCGCACGCTCTTTTGGCGCTTGGTCAACATGAGTCATCCTCATTCGAGTGCGTTTTAGTCTCGACTTGCCCAGAACAAAGTTCCCGCAACACCTTCTCCGGCTTGTTTGCGCAGTTCGCATGCATAAGAATCCAACGTTGCAAAGCCGACTTGCGTCATGAGCGGTTCGATACTGGCGGGGGCATGGAGATATCGTCCATGTTGGGCCAAGATAAAACTTGAATTGGTCGTCGCTAGATCTTGAGCTCCGAGCGTTTCGATAGTGAAAATGAGATATCCGTGCGGCTTTAGGCAATCGAATGCGTGTTGCAGTATTTCCCTTAAGTCGCCGAAATAATTGAGCGTATCACAGATAACGATCAAATCGAACGCTTTAGCGGAAGCAATCTCTTGGGCATAGCGAGATAGGTATTGAGTGAGTTCGGCTTCTACGAGCGTATCGTAAATGTCGCGTTGCCTAGCAAGTTCAAGCATTTTGGGGGCAAGATCAACGCCAATAAGCGTCTCACTTAGCGGTTTCAAAATGGGACCGCATAGACCTGTTCCACAGCCTGCGTCGAGTACCCGCAATCCACTCGCCGCGATTTGTCCCTTCGCAATTAGCTCTTGCACCAGACGTTGAACATGCTGGGGAGCTTGATAATCCAACTGCGACAATGCTTGATCAAATGTCGCTGCGAATTCATCGAACACGGTCTTCACATATGCGTCGCTGGCTCGAACTGCCGCAGTGCCAGTATCGGGGCGAATCGAGCCCATCAAGTGCAATGCAACAGGATGATTGGGTGAAATAGTCAGCCAACGCTTGAGCGCCTGTTCCAGTTGGCCTGCGTCTTGTGCGTCACGCCAGATAGCGACGAGTCGCCGATAAAGATTTTCCTCCCTGGGTGATTCTAGCAGCAGTTGTTCAATGGCTTGGGCAGCTTTAGCGTATTGTTGCTGCTGACGAAGCGCTTCCGTCCACTGAAGCTTCAATGAAGAACTGGATTGGAGTAAATGTGGATGCTGGTCGAAGTAATCGATTGCGGTTTGCGATTCTTGCAATTTTAATAATGAGTCGACATAGAACTCGGCAAGTACTGGAGAATGATTCGTTGTATTGAGTGCGGGTGCAAGCGTCTGCTTGAGTTCTTGATAATCTCCGTTACCCATTAACACGACACAGAGGTCATTCCAAACCTCCACGCAATCTGGATACTCCTGACACAGGGACATCAATTGGTTTCTTGCTGAATCCAAATGACCAGAGCGATATTCGATCCGAGCAGATAATAGCCTCCCTATCAAATTCTTGGGCTCGATCACAAGCACTTGAGCGCAGTGTTGTTTCGCTGTCGCAAGTTCGTTTTTCTCCAGGCTTTCTAGGCACATGCGCGTCAGTTCGGAAAGTGACGGACGCGGCGGGCCTTTGAGAGTACGCTTGGGGATTTTCATCAGCACAGCTCAATTGTTGGATGTGGGCTCCCCTTCGTTTGTAAACGCATGCGCACGGAAGAGGGATCGAACGGCCCATTGTAGGCTATGAGCGTGGGATCGGATACAAACCGAGTTTCGAACAAGGTGGTTCTATGGGGGGGATAAGGGAATTCTTGAAAAAGTACGATTTTGGACGCAACTACTCCCGCAATGATACGAGAACTGTACTGTGTAAAGGCAAACGGGCCGAAAGAAAAAACAATCGGATTCAAATCCTAAGGAAATCGCAAAAATGGCTGCTTACATCAAATTCGACGGTATTGACGGGGAAAGCTTGGCAAAGGGACATGAAAAGTGGAGTGACCTTTTCACCTTTTCTCAGATTGTTCATAAGTCGGGCTCTGGTCAAACCGGTGCTGCCCGCCGTCGTGGTACGGTTCTGTTGGACGACATCCGTTGCTCGAAACTTTTGGATAAGTCGAGCCCTAAGATTGCCGAAGCGGTTTGCTTGGGTAAAGTGTTTCCCAAGGTTGAGATTCACGTGAAGACATCGACCACGAACTCAGGTCGCGAAACATATTACAAGTACGAACTGAAGGACGTGATGGTCACCTCTTACGATGTTAACGGTGGTAACCAAGATAAGCCAATGGAAAACTTCAGCTTGAACTTTGAAGAAATCAAAGTGACCTACACCGAAATGGACGAAAAGGGAACCAAGAAGGGCGATGTCAGCTACGGATGGAAAGTCGAAAAGGGCGAAAAGGCGTAGTTCCACCTACAACTCAAACTCACATCAACGAAAACGTCGCAGTCAAACTGCGACGTTTTTTTGTTTTATAGAACGACGAGATCGAGAACCGTTCAGGTTCACCTAGAAGGCTGCGGCATTGAATTTGGAAGATACATCAGCTCATTCAGGTTATTTCCGTCAGAGCACGCGAAGCAACTGTATTATTCATCGAGTATCATTTTCAGAGCAGCGTACATACGCTGAATGGTGTTTGCTGGGAAAAACTCGCTGTGACTTTTGGCGAATGGTGAGCCGTTATGTCGATTCTGAATCATCCAGATATCAGTCAAGCCTATTTCTTTCCGCAAAGCGATGTGTATTCCGAAGCGACCAAGGTCGTTCTGGAGTCTGCAACGTTGCGTTGTGCGCATTATTGCCCGCACCCTGATCTACCGACGCTAATCCATTTTCATGGGAATGGAGAATCGGTGGCTGCCTACGAGCGAAGCTCTTTCGCTTCATTTCTGTCTAGGGAGTTATGCGGTGTGAATGTGTTGATGATGGAATATCGTGGTTATGGAAAAAGTAGCGGTAAGCCGGAATTGGTTTCAATGCTCTCTGACGGTGAGGGCGTTTTGCGGAAGCTCAACCTTTCGCCTGCTCAAACCATAGCCTACGGTCGTTCGATCGGTTCATTGTACGCGATCGAGCTGGCGAATCGTTGTCCCGATTTAGCTGGGCTGGTGATCGACAGTGGGATTGCCGATATTCGTGAACGCTTTCTTGATAATCCTCGCTTACAACAAGCCTCCGCAGGACTTGATTTCGCGGAAATTGAAAGTGAGATCGTCAAGCATTTTGATCATCAAGCAAAACTTGCGCGGTATGTGAATCCTCTGTTGGTTTTGCATACAGAAAACGATGGTCTCATTCAGCCGCACCACGCCGAGCGGATTTATCAATGGTCGGGGAGCAAATGTAAACAACTACGGATGTATTACACGGGCAATCACAACACCATTTTTCGTGAAAACTATCGCGACATGCTCTATGCTCTGCGTGAACTAAGTTTGGATATTTTTCCAGATGCTCCTTGGCTCCCGTTTCAGGGGCAATGCACCGCGCCGGCGTCTGCAGCTTATGTTCGCGTGGAAAGATCGAATAGTCTGTAGTCTTCTGTAGGCATCAAAATGTGTAAGGCCATTGGTTGCGACCCCAAAGGCCGCCGTCGACGTAGATCGTGTGGCCGCTGATGAAGCTCGCTTTTTCACTCGCCAAGAACGACACCAGGTTGGCAACGTCGGTTTCGGTGCCTGGACGCCCGACCGGTGTTAGGTTGGCCCAGGTCTGGCCATATTCAGGACTTTCTTTTTTGGTCCGTTCGTTTTCAATCGCGCCCGGTGCTATGCAGTTGACTCGCACGCCAAATTTTCCGAACTCCACCGCGCTGACCTTCGTGAGCATTTCGATGCCACCCTTGCTCGCGCAGTAATCGCCCAAGTTGGGAAATGGAATGTGATTGGCACCCGAACCGATGTTAATAATATTGCCACTCCCCTGCCCTTTCATCATCCGTCCCGCTTGTTGCGAACAGAGGAAGGTTCCCTTCAAGTTCGTCCGAATCGTTCGATCGAAGTCCGATTCGCTCAATTCCAAGAGTGGGGCAAAGGTCTGTACTGCTGCATTGTTCACTAGCAGATCGAGGCGACCAGCGACTTCCTTCAGTTGGTCAAACATCCTAGAAACCTCAGCGGCCGAGCCCACATCCGCTTGTAGGGCGACTCCCTGGCTTCCCGCGGACTCGACCAGCTTGAGCGTTTCGGTGGCCGCTTCCAGGTGGTTGAGGTGATTGACGGCGATCCGAAAGCCGTCCTTAGCGAGATGGAGGGCGATTTGACGTCCAATTCCCGAACTGGCACCGGTAACCAAAGCCCACCGCGATTCGCTACTTTCCATTCAATCGTCCTTTTCGCTCGAAATATAACACAACTCGTAATCTGCTTTTGTTGACAACAATAGGGCACTTCAGTCAAGATGATTCTGAGGTGTAATATCGCCGAATTTTCGCTTTTCTGCTGCCCGGTCCGGTCGCGACCACTCCCTCTCTTATTGGGGTCTTTTCCGGTTTGCAGTGACAATACGGCAATTCGCACTCAAAAGCCCATAAGATTGTGTATGGATCGGCGGGTTGCCGACGGTCGATGTACGTCTGGGGTTGCGGCTTGGGGACGGTTTGAATTTCGTTGAATTAAAGGGATTACCACATGGATCAACCGATGCGCGAGTATACCGATTTGCTCCTACATCGTGGCGTGGTGGGCTTGGATCAGCTGAGCGAAGCGACACGAATGGTTCGTGAGTCGGTCAAGCCGTTGACGGTCGGGGACTGCTTGGTCCAACTCGGATACTGTACATCCGAAGAGGTAACTCAAGCGATGGCCCAATTCCACAAGATGGAATTCGTGGACCTCAATACGATTCGAATCCCTGACGAAGTGATTCAGTTGGTTCCAGAATCTGTGGCTCGTGAACAAAACGTCATCCCCATTTCTGAAGATGGAGATGCACTTAAAGTTCTGATCAGCGACCCAATGGCTTTCGAAACCATCGAAAAGTTGCGGTTCATTCTCAACCGCCGCATCGAAACCGCTCTGGCACCTCGCCAAAACATCGCTGAAGCCATTAACCGCTACTACGGACAGGTAGAAGGCGAATCGGCTGACTCGATGATGCAAGAATTCACCGACACGCAAATCGACTTTACCGTTACCGACGAATCCAATCGAGGTAACGATGAGGGGGTGGATGAAGATAGCGCCCCGATCGTGAAGTTCGTCCATTTGATGATTCAGGAAGCGGTTCAGTTGCGTGCCTCGGACATCCATGTGGAGCCGTTTGAGGACCGCGTTCGTATTCGGTATCGAATCGACGGTATCTTGGTGGAACGAGATAGTCCCCCCCGCCGTCTTTTGGGGGCCATCCTTTCGCGTATCAAGATTTTGGCCAAGATGGATATCGCTGAGCGGCGCCGCCCACAAGACGGTCGTATCAAAGTGACGGTCGGCGAGAAAGAACTCGACTTGCGCGTCAGCATTATCCCCACCAACCACGGCCAGTCGTCGGTTATGCGTATCCTCGACAAGGATAACATTAAAGTGGGGGTTCGGCAGCTCGGTTTGGCCGAACGCGACTTTAAGAACTTTATGGGTTTGATCAAACGCCCCAACGGCATTTTGTTGGTGACCGGACCAACCGGTTCGGGAAAGACCACCACCCTGTACGCCTGTCTCAACGCCCTAAACCGCCCCGACCGCAAGATCATCACCGCTGAAGACCCCGTCGAATATTACCTCCCAGGTATCAACCAGGTGGAGGTAAAGCACAACATTGGTCTGGACTTCGCACGCATTATTAAGGCGATGTTG
>JAFLCP010000147.1 GCA_017303505.1 Planctomycetota bacterium
GCGAAAACCCGATGCAGTAGCAAACTATTCCTGTGGTCTAGGCAAACGTACATGATACGGCGACCACCGCCAGTCGGGCTTGAGAAAATCGGTGCTGATCAATTGAGCGCCACTCTCGATCGCGAGCTGACGCCGAGATGTGATGTTCTCCCGCGCTTCCTTCGTCCCTGAATCCGCGCGCGTGCGAATTAAAAAACCGTCGCGAACCAACGCTTGGATTTCAGCTAAGGAACCAACCGGATCATTCCGCTTCATCCAAGCTGCAGCGGGATGATCTCGCTCGACGCTCGTAAAGAGTAGACGCCCCGCCAGAATTTCGCTTTTCACCAAATACTGATCCCGCAAACCTCCCTCATTGTCTAGCAAGAAGGCAATCTTGCCGCGCTCACTTTCTACCGTAGGCCAACCAATTCCCTGGACGGCATCTCGTAAAGTTGGTTTCCCGTTCCGCACATGGTCGGGTGTCAAGATTCGCTCGCGCGGCCAAACACTCAAAATCTCTTCTTCCAACGCCTCAAACCCTGCTTCGTCCCAACCGATCGGACGTGTAAGCGGCGAAAAAGAATCCGATTTCAACTCCACCAACACAAACAAAGTGACATGACGCGGATTTTTATCCGACCAATCCTTCAACTCTTTCAAAGCCTCGACCCATGTGTAGACCGTCGTTCTATAATCGACATCAGGACTGTGCAAAACCTTTATGCCCGGCTGTTCCATCCGTCCATCCGGATCATAGACTGGAACCGTAACATTCTGCTGCTGAGCCATACGATAAGCAGCCGGCTTACGATACAAACTACCTTTAGGATCAAGATAGACATCGAGTTCTACATGTCGCGCACCATATCGATCAAGTTGCTCGGTTAACGTGGGTTGAGTCACATCCAACGATTCAGCTTCACTGGGGGCAGCCGCTCCTATCAATCCCATCGCCACACTGTCCGGAGCAACGTGATACGAATTGTGTGTACCAACGATTTGAAGTTCGTTCAATCGCTTCTGGGACACATCCACTCGCGTCACTGGTGCTTCATGCTTGAGCTGTGTATCGATAAAGAGATAGGCATCTTCGCGGGCTTGTGGTGGAAAGTCATGCTGACTATCGGGATAAATGGCCACCAACTTCTCAGCGGCATCGTACAAGCCATAGATCTTTTTCGCTTCGGCCATCGTCTCGCGAACGCCATCGCAATCAAAGTTGTTATCGTGTAATGGTGAACTCGTAAAGAAGGCACGCGGAGCGATGGCAGCCAATAGCTCAGGAAAATCAAAGGGAACTTCATCTGGAGAGGAATGATAAACAGAATCGATCAACGGCATGTAACGCGGACTTGTCCACCCTTTGAGATTCCCTGAGTAGTACTTATGAAACCGCGTGAAGCCACAACTGGTAACGATGACCTTAATTCGCTGATCGAAGACCGTGGTGAAAATAGAGTTATGTCCACCGAGCGAATGTCCTATAGCACCAATTCGCTCTCCATCCACTTCGGGCAAATTCTGCAAGACATCAATCGCTCGCATGTTATTCCAAATCGCTTTGAGTGAGCCGCTTTTCCATTCGGGATGCTGAGCAAAATCGTACGGATATTCGCCGAACGATGGATAATCAGGAATAAGAACCACATAGCCACGCTGTGCCAACTCAATCCCATAATGCAAGTTGGGACTTCCTCCCATACCAGCTGGCTCTTCTTTGCCAATCGGGATGGTTTGATGCAAACATAACATGGCAGGTCGCGGTGTTTCCAATTTCTGAGCCGGCATAATAAGAATGGCGGGAACCCAATCGTTGGCCTCGGCCTCAAACCGCAAATGCTTTTGGATCAAACCACCTGCCAGCGAAGTTTCTTTAGTCACCTGAACCTTGGGAGGCCCGAGCTTGGATCGATCAGGCAATACCCCCATAACCATGTGCATGTTTTCGAGCACACTCAAGCGGCGGCGTTCCCAATCAGCAGCATTGCGAATCGACTGCAACTTGCCGCCATCATCGACATATTGTTCCAGCTTAAAGTGAACGGGTTGCTCGTTCTGAGCCACAGCAACATCGTGCAATGCCCAAAACAAACCGAATACGCCGATAAAAATAAACTTGATGTGCATAAGAATGTCTCGGCAGGAATCGAACCTCAAACCCGAAAGCGGTTAGGGATATATTAACCGGTTCGGCGTCTTGATGCAGCGGTTGCCACAGATCTGACCGAATGTGCAGCAATCGTTCTTGCTCGGACCCGGCGAAGTGGCAAGTTATGCGTGAATGAAGTACGCTAATGAAGTACTTCCATTACTCTCCTGGCACTGCACCCAACCTATGATCCTCAACATTCGCCTCGATGGAAATGTGGCCTACGTGCAACTCGAAGGCGATATGGCGGGTCCCGTCGATGAGGCCACGCGCAAACAGCTGATCGAACTCATTCAGCCAGGTCGCAAGCTCATTGTCGATCTATCGCAATGGAACACCTGTTCGGGGATGGGACTGCGCCGCTTACTACTTCTCTTTCGCTGGGCCATGTCTCAACGTTGCCAAGTTGATCTGCATGGAATCCCAAATGATTTTAGAAACTGCGCGGAAGCAGCTGGATTCACCGATCTATTTTTTCAAGCAGAAGTCCCCGCGCAAACGCCGATCATCTCTGCAGCCCCAGCTCCTCGAATCGATATTTTCCCCACTCACTATCACAGCGGATTTGGTATTCGACCTGGCATGCCGTACCCCTTGGGGACATCCAGCGTCACGCGTGGGATAAATTTCGCGGTCTATTCGAAACATGCCACCGCCGCGCATTTAGTTCTGTTTCGAGCGGGTCAACAAGAACCCTTTGCGGAGATACCGTTTCCAGACGAATTTCGAATTGGCCATGTCTTTACGATGATTGTCTTCGATCTCGACACGGAAGAAATCGAATATGGTTATCGTATGTTTGGCCCGTACGAACCCCAGGCAGGACATCGATTCGATGATCGGTCAGTGCTGCTCGATCCACACACACGCTGCATTGCGGGTTTCGACGGCTGGGGTAAACCGCGAATGTATCAAAACTCGCGATATCCTTACCGCACTCGCATCCTCCCGGAAGATTACGATTGGCAGGGCGATCGCCCACTTGGTCTCCCCACCGAAGACTTGGTCATCTATGAGATGCATGTGCGTGGCTTCACCCAAAGCCCAACTTCCAAGATTCGCTATCCTGGCACGTTCGCTGGTATTCGTGAAAAAATTCCTTACTTAAAAGAGTTAGGAGTCAACTGCATCGAATTGATGCCCATCTTCGAATTTGACGAGACCGATAATCCGCGAGTCCATCCGCAAACCGGCGAACGCTTGTGGAATTATTGGGGCTACAACACCATCGCCTTCCAAGCTCCTAAGGCGTCCTTCGCTGCCTCTCACTCGGCTCAAATGCAGAGCGAAGAGCTGAAATCGACCGTGAAAGAACTCCATCGAAACGGCATCGAAGTCATCTTGGATGTGGTCTTCAATCACACAGCTGAAGGAAATGAAAATGGGCCGACCATTTCACTGCGCGGTCTCGATAACGAAACGTATTACATGCTCACTCCGCAAGGTGAGTACTTTAACTTCAGTGGTTGCGGCAACACATTAAACTGCAACCATCCTGTCGTTCGCGATTTCGTGTTGCAATGTTTGCGCTATTGGGTCGCCGAATATCACATCGATGGATTTCGCTTCGACTTGGCCAGCATTTTAGGCAGAGACGACCTTGGTTATCCGTTATCCAATCCACCGTTGCTCGAATCCTTAGCCATGGATCCCGTTCTCGGCAAAACCAAACTCATTGCCGAGGCTTGGGATGCAGGTGGACTTTATCAAGTGGGTTCATTCCCCAGTTATGGTCGCTGGGCCGAATGGAACGGAAAGTACCGCGATGCGATACGAAAATTTCTCAAGGGTGATTCGAATATGACCAGCGAGATGGCCACCCGTCTCATTGGTTCACCCGATTTATATGTTGCACGTGGGCCTGCTGCTTCGATCAATTTCATCACCTGCCACGATGGCTTCACATTGCGAGATCTCGTTTCTTACAACGAAAAACATAACGAAGCTAATGGCGAAGAGAATCGCGATGGCGCTAACGACAACCATTCCTGGAACTGTGGAGTTGAAGGCGAAGCCAACGATCCTGAAATTGTCGCGCTGCGACAACGTCAAACCCGCAATGCAATCACCATGTTGATGCTCAGCCAAGGCGTACCGATGCTCTTGATGGGCGACGAAGTTGGGAGAACGCAAAAGGGGAACAACAACACCTATTGTCACGACTCGCCGTTGAATTGGTTCGACTGGACATTACTTGAAACCGAAAAAGACTTTTTCCGCTTCTGTCAACGTTGGATTCAATTCCGAAAAGCGCATCCTTTATTGCGTCATCCCGCTCACGTTGGCAAAGAGCATGCCCACACTTCGCCGCTGGAAGTCAGTTGGCACGGACACCAAGCGTGGAACACCGACTGGTCGCCCGAAAGTCGGTTTTTAGCTTGCATGCTCCGCCAACGCTTGCCTCATGCGAACGATTGCCTCTATGCTGCGTTCAATATGCATTGGGAACCAGCCGATATTGAGCTTCCTGAACCGCCCGATGGAGATAACTGGTACGTGTTTGTCGACACCTTCCAGCCCGCACCACATGATATTGCCGAAGTAGGGAAGGAGGCTAGGTTGATCCAAGATCGCAAATATCAACTTGGACCGCGCAGCTGCTTAGTCGCTGTCCCGCGTTAATCCACCACCACTTATCCCTGCCATTCTAAAGACCCTCCTATGAACCAAACCAAACGACTCCTTCATTCGCTTCTATATTTTGCAACAGCCACATTTCTCCTCGCAATCACTGGAGAATGCCTAGCAGGTTCACCAACCTCACCCGAGACAACCAAACCCAATATCCTCTTTCTATTCGCCGACGACCTTTCTTATGAAGCTGTGGGATATGCCAAAAGATACAACGTGCAAACACCAAATCTCGATCGACTAGCAGCTCGCGGGGTAAGCTTTACGCACACTCACAACATGGGATCGTTTAGCCCAGCGGTGTGTGTCGCTAGTCGCACAATGTTGGTAACTGGTCGCAGTGTGTGGCGAGCAGAAGCTATCTACAAAAATGTCTCTGCGGTTCACAAGTCACAAGAGATGTGGCCACAGTTACTAAAAGAGGCGGGATACCATACTTACATGACCGGCAAATGGCATGTGCCCATCGATGCGAAAATTTGCTTCGACCAAGTGGGGACGGTTCGCGCCGGCATGCCCAACGACAAACCTAAGTGGTACTCACGTCCTGTTGACGGTCAACCCGATCCGTGGAACCCCGCAGACGAATCGGCGGGTGGATATTGGACAGGCGGTAAACATTGGAGCGTTGTAACAGCCGATGAAGCTTGCGGTTATATTGCTAGCCGCAAGGATCAACCCCAACCCTTCTTCGCGTATGTAGCCTTCAACGCTCCTCACGATCCGCGGCAAGCACCGCAAGCTTTCCTCGATCGTTATCCGGTCGAACAGATCGCACTCCCTGAAAGTTATGCAGCCGATTATCCTTTTGCCAAAGCGATTGGTTGTGGGCCTGATTTACGCGATGAACGGCTCGCTCCATTTCCGAGAACACCGCATGCGATTCAAGTGCATCGACGTGAATACTATGCGCTCATCACCCATCTCGATGAACAAATCGGTCGCATCCTTCGTTCGCTCGATGAAGCAGGGAAGGGGGACAACACTTGGATTTTCTTTACGGCAGATCATGGGTTAGCGGTTGGATCTCATGGACTGCTCGGAAAACAAAACATGTACGAACATAGCTTGCGCGTACCGTGTATCGTCGCTGGACCTGGCATCCAAACATCAAGAGAGATTCATGAACGAATTTATCTTCAAGACATCGTCCCAACCTCACTGGAATTGGCAGGAGCTTCCATTCCTAAGACTCACGAATTCCGCAGCTTCTCACCGCTTCTCCGTTCGGAAACGTATGAAGCTCGCCCAGGCATCTATGGCGCATACCTTGGCTTGCAGCGAGCCTACATCCAAGAGAATTTTAAGCTCATCCATTATCCCAAAGCCAAAATCACCAAACTGTTTGACCTGAGTCGCGATCCGTTGGAACTTAAAGATTTGGCCAGCGACCCAGAATATCAAGACGAGATTGTTGCGTTAAAGGAGGCGCTCGCCGCCGAAGAAACACGGCTCCACAAATAACTTCAACCTGCAAATCGTATCGCAGTTGCGCATAAAAAAAGACTCGCTTCCCGGAACTTGAGAAGCGAGTCTCTTCAAAATCAAATAACGCTTAGCTCAACGATTCCGCAATCGCTTCGGCTAGAACCGGCAAGTTCTTCTCGGTCATGCCGGCGACGTTGATACGTCCACTGCCAACGATGTAGAGCGCCTTGTTTTGCTTGAGCCAATCGACTTGCATTGGAGTTAGGCCACTATATGAGAACATTCCCTTTTGCTTGAGCAAGAAGCGGAAATCGCGTTTGTCGGTCAACTTCGTCATCAAGGCCACAAACTTTTCGCGCATCGTGTGGATACGATTTCGCATTCCATTGACTTCAGCTTCCCATTGGCGTCGCAAGTCGGCATCACCGAGTACAGTCGCGACCACAGAAGCACCATGGCGTGGTGGGTTGCTATAGTTGCATCGCACAGCGGCCTTCAATTGACTGAGAGCTGCCGTGGCGGCGGCGGGTGATTTGGCCACCAAAGTCATCGCTCCAACTCGTTCGCTATACAAACCAAAGTTCTTGGAGAGCGAACTGCAAATCAACAGCTCTTCATGTTTCTTCAATAGAGCTTGCACACCCACGGTATCTTCGACAAGCCCGTCGCCGAAACCTTGATAGGCGAAGTCAACCAAAGGCAAAATTCCTTTCGATGCGGTAACTTCAGCGATCTGCTCCCAAGCAGCCGCATCGGGGTCGATACCGGTCGGATTGTGGCAGCATGCGTGCAAACAAATCATGTCGCCCGGCTTGGCATCTTTCTTGAGGGTCTCGAGCATCGCGGAAAGATCGAGCGAAACTTTGTCGGCAGCCAAATAGGGATGAACAAGCGCTTTGATACCAGCAGCTTCGAAAATCGATTGGTGATTGACCCAGGTTGGATTGCTCAGCCAAATGCGTGTGCCTGGAAAATGACGACCGACAAAATCGGCAGCGACGCGACAAGCACCGGTACCACCAGGCGACTGAACCGTGGCGGTTCGGTCGAGCGAAACGGCATTTTGAACCGCCATAGCGGCAACAGCTCGATTGAATTCAGGGAGGCCCTCGATCGGCAAATAACCTTTCGTGGTTTCCTGCTCAAGCAATCGTTTCTCTGCTTCTTTCACACTTTTCAAAATAGGGGTTGCGCCAGTTTCATCTTTATAGACACCTACCGTCAAATCGATTTTGTCCGAGCGTGGATCGGCGCGAAACGCCTGACTTAGCCCAAGAATCGGATCTGCTGGTGCTGTCGGTAGATGGTCGAACATCGCAAAATTACCCTGCCGCAAAAGTGTGGAGAAATCAAAACAACAATGCCCGCAGTCATAGCCCAGTAAAGTGTTCAGCGAATCGGAATTTTCAGCAAGGGGAGCCCGAATGCCAACTGAGCGAAATATTGGGACATTTTTTAGACCGCCGTCGCGATAAGGGGTTCGCACATTGGATATCGCCCCAACGGGTGCTGCCCGCTCGCTGCCCGAGTTCAAATTTTGATGATCTGCCGAAATCGAAGAGAATAGGGAAGCAAACTAGGCGAGCGCCTAAACTATAATTGAAAGATACTCGGCAAATTCGGTCGCGTTTTTCCTCGGAAATGCCGATCTCTATAAGATTTGATAATACTAATCACGCGACCTGAGCCCTCTCATCTAGGTATCCGCTTATGCATCCGCAATTGATCACCGCTGGCTTAACGGATATCGGAAAGCGTCGCGACTCCAACCAAGACAACTTTTTGGTCGCCGATTTGACCCGTTCGCTGCAGGTGGCGAACTCGAGCTTGCCCCTTTCACCAGGCAGTCGCGTTTATGGAAATCCACTTTCCCGACTAATTCTGGTCGCTGATGGCATGGGGGGGCATCAAGCGGGTGCGCGGGCTAGCGCACAAGCGATCGAAAGTATGGTTCGACAGCTGCTCGAAACCCAAGATTGGTTCGACATATCGGACCTTGAGCAGATGGACCAATTTGCTTTGCACATCGATCGCTTGTTCCGATCTACCCATCGCTCGCTAGAAGAGGCCTCGAGAAGCGATCCGAGCCTAAAGGGGATGGGAACCACACTGACGTTGGTCTACGTCTCCTGGCCGCGCATGATTGTCGTTCATGCGGGCGATAGTCGTTGTTATCTTTTACGAAACAATCAATTCAAAGCGCTCACCAAAGATCACACCATTGCGAGTCAATTGGTAAGCCGAGGCGAACTGCGCGAGGAAGATGCAGCTAGTTCGCAGTGGGGCAACATGCTGTGGAATGTTCTCGGCGGCGGTGGTGTTGATGTGCGACCGGAAATCTGCACAGTCGATTTGAGGGAAGAAGATTGGATCTTGGTCTGCACCGATGGTCTCAACAAACATCTGTCCGACGAAGAGATTTATCAAAAACTAATCGGTGGTGGCGATCCACACTACATTGCCAATGATTTGATTGAAAGCGCGAACGCCAAGGGTGGAACCGATAACATCACTGTTGTCTTGACGCGAGTCGCGCGTGTTGTGTCGGACTCCACATCAGAGTTTACCAAACCGACGACGACCATTCGCGAACGCGGTTCACAAGAACCTTCGACCGACATTTTGACGCCCACAACTACGATCGATTCGCCGAAGCCGACCTCTACTTAATCTTCTTCAAACTTTTCTTTGATGGCCCTTACAATCGCCCGCCGCGTTGGTAGCAAATCGATTTGAGGCCCCACATCAATGCGCAGGTATTTGGCTAACTTGAGCGCCAAATCATAGTCGCGAATGCCCTCGTATTGAGTCACTCGCTTCTCATCGAAGTAGATGGTCGTGTCATCCCGATCAAACCCCGATTCAAAGCCATCGACTAGCTCCTGAATCCAATCTTCAGGAATACCACGCGATCGACAATGCTGCAGCGACCAAATATGATCTCCGTCGCATTCGTGCAATAAACTCAAAGCTTGAAGCCGCGACAAAGCCATCAATAACGCTCACTCTTAAACTCGGGCCAAATCAAAATCTATTGCAAGAGTTTCTCGACGGTCTCCAAGCGTGCGCTGAGATCTTGGATGGTCGCTTCAAGAGCAGCGATCTTAGCTTCCAGCGCGGCATTATGACTGGCGCTGCTGCTTGAGCTGGAACTCATACTTGAACTCGAGCGCGGAGCTGCAACAGCGGCAGGCGCATCAGAATCATCGCCTCCATCGGTGTGTCCTTTGTAGTTGGCGTACTCGGTTCGCAGCGCGGTTAATTCATGAGGCAAGTAAACATTGTGCGTCACAATTTGTCCACGGCCGGCCGGTGTGAGATACACAATGAGGTTCTTTTTCTCTAGTCCTGCAAGCAAGTTTTGCAACGTTCCTAGATCTGCAATAGGATCCATGCGCGAAGCGCGCTGCCGCAGCTCGCCTAACGTTTGCGGACCACGCAACAACAATTCGGTCATGATGGCTGCTTCAGCGCCCGAGATTCCAAACCATTGATAGACATAATGACGGATCTTGGTAACTCTTCCTGAGCCCTCGACTCTGGTAATAGCACCGGTCAATTTGAGTTGATCGACAACTTCCTCCACTTGATCTTGCGTCAAGTTCATTTGAGGATCTCGATTGCTCTTCTGGTTGCAACCTGTGGTCAAACCAGCGATGGTCATTGGATAAGCATCGGGCGTTGTCTTGGCTTTCTCCACCAACGTCCCAAGCACACGGCGTTGCTTGGCGTTTAGCGGCTCCCAGGGAGCAGGCTTGGCTTCTGGGGAAGTTGGTGATGCATTACCATCGCCTACAGCTGAAGGATTATCCGCACTGCTCATGTCTATTCTCCTGAGTAACACGCTCCCGGTTGGGAGCGTGATGATTACATTACAACGCTATGTGTCGCCTCACATCAATCCGTGCACGATGCTTGACTCGTTCGGGGCTTGACTGGTTCAGGGCTTGACTCGTTCAAGCATCTTTGGGGCGATTATGGACACGGAACATCTCTTGGTAGGGTAGCAAGATACCACCATCGATGGTCAAGGTGCTACCGGTCATATAGTCGCTGCCTGGATCGCAGAGGAAGACAACGCCACGCGCAATATCCTCGGGTTCAGCCAAGCGTCCCCAAGGAAGTGCTTTGCCATGCTGCATCAGTTCATCTTCAAAGAAGAACTTGCGTTCGCCTGGAGTATTGGTCCAACCTGGATGAACGAGATTCACGCGAATACGATGTTCGGCCAATTCACACGCTGCCGTTTTGGCCATTTGATCTAGCGCGGCTTTCCCCATGTTGTAGGCCATCGCACCTGGAATCGGTTTGTAGGCGTGAGGCGAACTGATAAATACCATCGATCCCCCACCACCTCGTTCGAGCATATGCGAGGTCGCCGCTCGCAAAATATAAAACGGTGCCCACATACATACGTTGATGGTTCGTTCGAAACCTTGCATGTTGGCTTTATAAAACAGCTCGCGATCGCTGTAGGCTGCGTTGGAAACAACAATATCCAAACGCCCTAGACTCTTTACAGCTTCTTCAACCATACGTTCCACTTGGTCGCGTTCAGCCAAGTCGGCGATCAGTGGAATGGCTTGAGCTCCATGGGCACGGCATTGCTGAACGGTGTCGACTGGATCGACCAAATCGTTCACAGCTACGTCGGCACCAGCCTGTGCCAGAGCATTGGCAATAGCCGCACCGATCCCGCGAGCAGCACCTGTCACGAGCGCTTTCTGGCCGAGTAATGCTTGTCCGGGATATCTCAATTGTCTTGTATCGACGGTCATTCGTTTCTTCTTTTCTTGTAGTTACGTATAAATGGAGACGGTAGTTGTTTAGGTGTTGGCTTAAGCCCCCAAGACGGCTTGAAGCTTTTCATGTGTTTCGGGGGTGTTGAATTGGAGTTTTCCAAATCCATAGGTTGCCCCTGCATCGACAGCCAGCTGTTGATGGTCGGGATAGTTGGTGATCATCATCACCGGCAAGGCTTGGAACTCGGGGCGGGATTTGATCAATTTAATGATATCCAAACCATCGCTGTAATCTTGATCCAGCTTGCGGTTCACAAGCACCAGAGAAATCGAATGAGCCTTGAGCATCGCCAGCGTGTCCTCGGGACCATGCGCTTGCAGCACTTGCGCATCAAAGCCTTTTTCGATAAGCCTCTTGATGGAAGAATGATCAGGCCCGCAATTTCCTACATCGAGCACTAGCTTTGGCATCTTTGAATCCTCAAGAAGGGGTGATATCGTTCGGATAGAACATCGAGCCCCACGAACACAAGAACAGCTATATGTAGAGGGATTGTAGTGGAGAGGGCAAAAACAAAAAACGGCCCGTCTTGCACTCGCAAAACCGGCCGTTGTGTTTATCGTTCATTTCAAGATCCCCATCGTCACCACGGTGACCCGAGATCATTAACATCGAATCCGCTATACGAATGCGACACTAGTTTCCACCAGCTGCTGGCGCGCCGACAGGCGGGGGAGCATCAGCTGCTGGCTTGTCAGCCGCAGGAGCTTCGGCAGCTGGAGCATCAGCAGCGGGAGCTGCATTTTCTGCTGGCTTGTCCATTTGTATTTGAGAGGATCCCTCGCCATCCAATGAACTTTTCGGTGCGGTCGAAGAGGTCTCTCCCTTTTTGCCCGAGTCACATCCTGAAATCGACGTTGTGGCAATCATTCCCATCACAAACGAAACCATGATGAGGAAGTAAGCCGACTTTTGTTGATTCATACTTAACCTGTAATGAGGAAGGGCCGGTAAGGTCCGGCATAGTGCGGTGTCAAAGGTGTGGCCCAAACCTATCCGACGACAAACTCGTCCGTCGAATCAAATTTAGGGGTAACTACGATCAGCACTTTCATTCTGCCAACCGCCCTATGCACGACTCCGGGTGGAATTAAACAAGCGATTCCGGGAACTACCGGCATCTGTCTGTCATCCAACTCAAGGTAGGCACCAGGCTCGCATTCCAGAATGAAATACGTCTCGGTCATTCGCTTGTGGTAATGCGGGCGGGCCGATTCGAGGATCTCGGTCACGTGCAACGTATAGGGCACGTCAGACCGATCCTGAAAGGCTCGCCGAGCTAAACCGCAAGGGCAGTCAACGGGTTGCAGACTCTTGAAGTCCACCACACAAGGAGCTCGCCCAGCAGAATCAGCACAATCCACAGAGATTACTTGATTCAACGAGGCCATTTCCTGGGGCGTAACGGGCTGGTTCTGGCCTGAAGGATCTCGTTCCATGTTGGAGCGAAGCATTACTGCCCCCTCAAAGCACAAAAGCTAGCTGTTCCGCAACACCGTCACGGCACAAATATTCTAGCTCATCGCTACGCTCAAAGGAACGGCAGCTGTCCTGGGCTTACCCTTTCTACCTTTTTTTCCAAAACCTTTGACAAAGGCAGATCAATCGAAACCCACCAAACCACCCGAAATAGCCCCTCCAGAATGGTCTATTTTCGATAAGCTGCACAAAGCTTGAGGCCAGATAATCGACAAGGTTTCGCGAGCTTACCAAGGCGGCATTATCGCGCATCTTTGCCGCCCTAAGTCCTTTGCCCAAAAATGATTTACGTCTCTCAAGGGACTTTCGAGACCGGGCCGATATCTACATCTGTCTCGGCTTACCTTGGTCTCTGCAATCGGAAGTAGGGAAAAGGTTACGAGGTTACCGGAGCACGTAGAAGAGCCCATGGAAGGCTCGGTCCGGTACTGGCGCATGCCACATTCGATGAAGGTAGTTTGCGGGCTCCATACCGCGTCTCGATCCGGTAAGCGAGTAGTTAACCGATCGCGGCACCACGAAGTCGAGTGGCTTGACACGACCCAGGTGAGGTTACTCGATGCCGCGTGGGCAAAGAGGGCGATTTCGACGGCGACTTCGTGCGTTGAAACCGGTCTCGGCCCTCCGCACCCCATCGCCGGTAGCGCCAGGAAGCAGCGGTCAATACATCATAGGGAGATGTGGCTAGATGAAATGGAACATTTTGGTTGGTTCGTTAGTGCTCGGTGCAAGTCTTTGTACTCCGAGCTTCGGTGGCGGTCTTTTGGATCGCTTGCTTAGCTTGAAGGGTGCCGGCTGCGATACAAGCTGCTGTGACACCACTCCAGCATGCGACCCAGGTTGCGGCGTTGAAAACGCTTGCGATCCAGGTTGCGGAATTGAAAATGCTTGCAACGCTTGCGACCCAGGTTGCGGTGTTGAAAGCCCATGCAGCGCCGACCCAGGTTGCGGCGTTGAAGCTTGCAACAGCGGCTGTGCAGCTCCAAGCTGCGGCACCGAAGTTGCTTGCTGCAAGCCACGCAAGAAGCCATTGTTGGCTTTGTTGCACAGCTTGAAGCCAAAGAAGGCTTGCTGTGACAACGCTTGCGAACCAGCTTGCGGCGTTGAAGCTTGCAACTCTTGCGATCCAGGTTGCGGAATTGAAACCAGCGCTTGCGGTTGTGCAGCTGCTCCTGCTTGTGGTCCTGCTTGCGGTATTGAAACACCTGCTTGCTGCGACAACGGTTGCGATTCAGGCTGCAAAATCAAGCGTCCTCGCTTGTTGGACTTGCTCTTCAAGTGCAAGAGCAAAGGCTGCGATGAAACATGCTGTGATGCAATGAGCTCTTGCGGATGCGGCGAAGCTGCACCTGCTGCTCCTGCAGCACCAGCTGCTTCGGAAGCTGCTCCTATGCCTCCAGCTCCAACCACTGACCACAGTGCACAATTGCAAAGCAAGCGCCGCGTCATTCAGGCTAGCTCATACGTTCGCTAATACGAACCGCTAGAGTCAAGCAACTCAGACGTGTGCTCAACCCGAGCGGCCTCTTTTCTCCGGAAAAGAGGCCGCTTTTTTTATTTCCCGCCGCCGACTTATCGAACCCTTCCGCTGCGATTACAGTATTAAGAGTCCATTCCTGAACCTATCTTTCTCTGGAATACTCTTGGTTTATGTCCTCGTCAGAAATCAACATTCGCCTGCTCGATTGGAATCAACCTCTCGATTGCCAAGCCCTTTTGGCGCTGACGCAAAACTACGCCCTTCATCCCATGGGTATGGGCAAACCTCTTCCAGAAGAGATCGCTTCGCAACTGATTCCTCGATTACAAGCGGTGCCTAACGCTCGTGTGTTCTTAGCGTGGGATGGTGATACACCAGTCGGTATGGCTACTTGTTTCGTTGGCTTCTCCACCTTCAAAGCTCGTGAACTGATCAACGTCCACGACTTGGCTGTCCATAGCGATCATCAAGGACGGGGCATCGGTCGCAAAATCCTACAACACGTACAAATGTACGCCATCGAAAACGGTTGCTGCGCCGTTACTCTCGAAGTCCGCAACGACAATACGAATGCACGCAAACTTTATCATCAACTCGGCTTCAAAGAACTGGGCGATCCGCTCCCATCGGATTACATGCTCTTTGGCAAATGGACCGCACCCAACTAGTCACGCGATTGAGCCCTCATGACGCTGGAAGATCTTCTGCAACAATCGCTTCTACCGTTGGAACTCACAACGGATGAATTGCAACAACTGAGCAACGCTTTGCAGAACCTCCCCGCGCGATCGATCCGTCGGTTGCGCAATCTACCTGCGTCGCAACACGTTTTTTTTGAAGCACTCACCGCAGTACCTTGGAATAGCTATGGCTATTGGTGGGATGAATCACGCGGTCGCCCCGGTGCTGAACCACTGTATGCAGCGGGTGGTTACTTCATCCAAGACGCCGCCTCGATGCTTCCCTTGACCCTGCTCCAGCCGCAACCTGGTGAAACGATTTGCGATTTATGCGCAGCCCCCGGCGGAAAATCGACAGCCATTGCCGAAGCTCTTGATGGCTCTGGCTGGCTGCTCGCTAACGAAGCCATCCAATCGCGCCTCGCACCACTCGAGTTGAACTTAGCCCGCACTGGCAGTGAGCGTTATGCGACCACAAATTGCGATCCCGAACAGCTCGCCGATCAATTGCCGCAACACTTTGACGCGATCTTAGTCGATGCTCCTTGCAGTGGCCAAACCTTAATTGGCAAAGGGAAACAATCACACAGCTCGATGGGCGCAGCGGCTATCGAACTCAATGCCGCACGTCAAACTCGCATCCTTGATGCAGCCGCCCGATTGGTTCGACCAGGAGGCAGGCTGGTTTATTCCACCTGCACGTTGGCCACCGCTGAAAATGAACATCAAGTCGAAACCTTTTTGGAACGACACCCCGACTGGGAACTTGTTTCGCTCAAGGCGATGCGAACGCAAGGTCTTGTTGGTGATGACTCTACACTTCAAGCGTTAGAAGTTCTGCAAAGTCCACTACTTGCTGGTTGCTTTCGCGTTTGGCCACATCGTGATCGCTGTGCGGGCGGGTTCGCCGCTCTCCTGAAAAAACGCGACCATAACCAAACGCCATTGGATACTCCCCACGCAGAAATCGCAGTCGATTCTCACGAGCGAAAATCGCGTACCAAACCGAATAAGAAAGGGGAAAATCGCTCCCGATTTCGGCCAAAAACGTGGGATTCGCAACTTCCCGCTGAGCTAGATAGCTGGGGAGAACTCCAGTGGGCGGAAGCGGCCGTGGGAGCTCAACAAGCGTTCGCTTGGCCGGACAAACTTCCGGAAGGTTGGCTCGAATTGATACATGGAGGTCCTGAAGTTGCCTATAAAAAAGGCTCACAGTGGTTTCCATCTCACGCATTGGCGTTGCGAAATAAGTGGAAACCAAACCTCGTCATCGAGTTAACCGACGACGAAACAAAGCGGTTCATGTCGGGTGAAACGCTCGACATCAAAGGGCGAATATCGCTCGAAGGTAGCGGCTGGTGTGTCGCCCGCTGGCAACATCTTTCGCTCGGCTGGCTCAAAATTGTCGATACAATCGGCAAAAACCACATCCCTAAACCTGCCCGACTCAACCTGCAGACCTCCTAAAGCTCATTCCGGCGATTGACGGTAGTTCGTAACCTATCTAGTCGATATGGCTTAACATGCGGATGATCCTGCGGGGTCGCGTCCGCGTTTTTGATACACATAGAGCAAAAGATGTTCACGCTGACGTTCGGTTTGTTGGGGGCCGGGCCCTTTGTTTTATACGGCCAAGAAATCGCTTATGGTGACTTAGCGATTATCGGCTTGCTCGTTCTTCTCGAAGGTGTGTTATCGATTGATAACGCACTGGTTCTAGGACTACTCGCCAAACGTCTACCACCTCATCAACGCGCTCGCGCTCTGTCGTACGGTCTGATTGGTGCCTTTGTCTTCCGTGTGATCGCCATCGCCACCGCCAGTTTCTTATTGCAATGGACCTTCGTCAAATTCCTCGGTGGCTTTTACCTCGTCTTTATTGCCGTAAAACATCTCTTCTTCGAAAGCCATGAGGAAGAAGAACATAAGATCGTGATGGACCAAGAAGGTAATCCCTCTTTGGTCGATGCGCAAACAGGCTCGGACCTGACCTCGGATCAACAAGATATCGAAATTCGTGAACGTGTTCCCGTCGGTGTCTCGCTCCTTAATGAAGAGAGCAATGACTCTAACACGCCTGCGAACACGACACCGACGACAACTCCAACTGCGGCAGCCGCGACAAGCCCCATAAAGTCTTTAGCCAAGATGCCATCGTTCTGGGGCACAGTGCTGGTGATCGAATTGACCGATATCGCGTTTGCTGTCGACTCGATCTTGGCCGCAATGGCTCTGGCGGGAAGTCGCCAAAGCAAACTGTGGGTCGTGATCGCTGGCGGTATCTTAGGTGTTGTGCTGATGCGATTTGCGGCCGCCTTGTTCGTCCGTTTGCTCGATCGCTTCCCTCGCTTCGAAGTCTCGGCTTACTTGTTGGTGATCATCATCGGCTTAAAGTTGTTGGCTGATTGGGGCTTCAACAGCGACTGGTCCTATCAACAAAGTCCATGGATCGCCTCTCGATTGGGAAGCTGGTCCGAAACGTTCAAAAACATCGAGTCAACTCGCCGCGAGAGCGTGACAAATTATGAAGCATGGCTAACAACGAATTGGCCGTTAACCAAGGGCGCCAAACTCGGCCATGATACACACACTGGCGATGAGCATGCCCATGACGAGCATGCCACTGCGGAGCACAACACGGATAACCCCAATACCGACACGACAGCCAAGAAGAAAGAGGTATCGATCCCTCACATTCCTCACTTGCTCGACTTCCATGACCTACGCCGACCCGAATGCTTAAGTTTCTGGGTGGCGATGGCCGTCTGCTTCGGCATTGGGTTTGTTCCGCGCAGCCGCACGAAGTTGGAGACTTGAGGTAGTGGGAAGTGATTCAGTGGTTCAGTGATTCAGTGATTTAGTCAGACAGTCAGACAGTCAGTGATTAAGAGACAAAGCCGGCGAGTTCGGTGGCGCGTTGAACGCGACGGATCGCAACCATGAAGGCTGCGGTTCGCAAACCGACTTGGGAACGTTGTGCCTCTTGCCAAACCTGCTCAAACGCATCGCTCAGAGTGTGGTCGAGCTCTTGACGCACTCGATCTAAGCTCCAGCGATAATGCTGGCGATTCTGAACCCATTCGAAATAGCTGACCGTCACACCACCTGCGTTTGCCAAAATATCTGGAACGATCGTCACATTTCGCTCCTTCAATTTTCGATCCGCTTCAGGCCAAATCGGTCCGTTGGCACCTTCGATAATCATTTTGGCTTTAACCCGATCAACGTTGTCTTCGGTGATCACACCACCCAGTGCCGCTGGAATCAGCAGATCGCAATCAAGCGTCAACAAATCATCGGCTGGCAACTTAGTAGCATGCTCATAACCTTCCAGGCTACCTTTGTTGGCCAACGTGTAACGCAGTACATCTTGAATATTGAGTCCATCGGGAGCGTAATAACAACCGCTCACATCGCTCACGGCCACAATTGGAAACGCAGACTCCGACATGTACTTGGCAGCGTGCGAACCCACGTTACCGAAACCTTGAATGGCAACGCGACATTGGTCAGGACGTATGCCAATTCGCTTTAGCATCTTGCTCGCAATAATCCCAACACCGCGCCCCGTCGCTTCTTCGCGTCCCTTGGCGCCATATTCTTCGACGGGCTTGCCGGTGATCACAGCGGGGTTAAAGCCATGGTACTTTTCCCATTGATTGCGAATCCAAGACATCTCGGCAAAGCCGGTTCCCATATCGGGAGCGGGAATGTCGGTGTCGGGACCGATGATGTCATGAATTTGATCGACGAATGAACGGGTCAGCCGTTCTACTTCTTTGCGGCTGAGCTTTTTGGGATCGAC
The DNA here is from genome assembly GCA_017303505.1 of Planctomycetota bacterium. GTDB lineage: Bacteria > Planctomycetota > Planctomycetia > Pirellulales > Pirellulaceae > JAFLCP01. The sequence goes on from JAFLCP010000147.1 coordinate 18,438, forward strand.
GGCGATGCCCCCTTTGGCACCACCGTAGGGGAGGTCAACGACAGCGGTTTTCCAAGTCATGAGGCTAGCCAGAGCGCGAACTTCATCGAGGTCGACGGAAGGGTGATAACGCAAACCACCTTTCATGGGCCCGCGGCTGTTATCGTGTTGCACTCGATAACCCATGAAGGTGCGGATGGTTCCGTCATCCATTTCGCAAGCGACTTGAACGGTCACTTCGCGTTTGGCGGCGAGCAGCAAAGTTCGCAACCAATCGGGCAAACCCAAACGATCTGCGGCTTCATTGAAGTACAACTCAGTTGCTGCAAACGCTTTCATTTTGGAACTCCTTGCCTGATTTCGCGTTAGGACTCACGCCAAGGTGACTTATTAGAACAAATTAGTAAGTGCAACGAGCCCCATTGTCGGTTAAAGTGACATTATGGGAAAGGAGCCAACCCCCAACCAGAAACATGAACAAAAAAATCAAATGAACACAACAACACTGAACAACCCACTGAATCACTGAATCACTGAATCACTGAATCACTGAATCACTGAATCACTGAATCACTGAATCACTGAATCACTGAATCACTGAATCACTGAATCACTGAATCACTGAATCACTGAATCACTGAA
>JAFLCP010000148.1 GCA_017303505.1 Planctomycetota bacterium
AAACGTCACGACTGAGTCGTGCAAGATGGCAAGTCCAACGCACCTAGCCTCGCGATCGTTTAACCCGTACGCCGTAGGCTAGGCCGGACAAGACTCTCCCTCTTGCTACATCTCGTCGCGACCACTGATGTCACATCAAACGCGCCGTTGTGGTCGTGCAAGATGGCAAGTCCAATGCACCTAGCCTTCGGCATACGGGTTAAACGATTCGCCGTAGGCTAGGCCAGAAACGAGATCGCAACGACCGCCAATCCAACTCATCTACTTGACGATATAGCACGTGTGTATACTATATATACACAAGATCAATATTATTCAGGTATGTAACAACGGAGTGATTGACATGATCCACGGCTATCATGCTATTTGGGGTACGTATGGGTTTTGGCTGCCGAACGATCCGCGGGGAAGTTGGTCTGATTTCGTTGGTGCTTGGGAACTGCGTCGATTCGGAAAAGCTCATAAGCAACTCAACCGAGAGGACGTCGATCCATTCGACTTGGCCATTTGGAAACGCGATTCACAGTCGGCATTGAAGTATCCGGCGGTATCGCTGACTGGCATTCAAGCTCGGGAAGTTGGGCGAGGCTTTGACGCTTTCACAAAGATCAGTTCGCTGACCATCTGGGCTCTCTCTATTCTGCCCCAGCATGTTCATATGATCCTCGGCCGACACAGATACGAAATCGAAATCGCGTGTAACCTACTGAAGGGCTCAGCCTCGAAGCAACTAGATTTAGCTGGACTACACCCGATGTCGAGATATCGAAAACCCGATGGCAAGCTACCTCGTATGTGGAACAGTAATCAGTGGATTCAATATCTTGATTCTGAAGAAGCGATCGACAACGCAATTAATTATGTGGAACAGAACCCTGTGAAAGAGGGCAAACGAAAACAAAAATGGTTGTGCGTCACACCGTTCGATGGTTTGGGAACGGGTGGTTGGTACACATACTATTGAATACAACCAACTTCGCATCACTGAGGGTTGCGACGAATCGTTTAACCCGTACGCCGTAGGCTAGGCCGTGCAAGATTCTCTGTCTTGCTACCTCTCGTCGTAGCGTCTGATGTGATGTCAAACGTCACGACTGAGTCGTGCAGGATGGCATGTCCAATGCACCTAGCCTCGCGATCGTTTAACCCGTATGCCGTAGGCTAGGCCGTGAAGGATTTTCTGTCTTGCTGCCTCTCGTCGTAGCGTCTGATGTGATGTCAAACGTCACGACTGAGTCGTGCAGGATGGTATGTCCAATGCACCTAGCCTTCGGCATACGGGTTAAACGATTCGCCGTAGGCTAGGCCGGACAAGATTCTCTGTCTTGCTAGACCTCGTCGCAGCGCCTGATGTCATATCAAACGTCACAACTAAGTCGCGCAAGATGGCATGTCCAACGCACCTAGCCTCGCGGATCGTTTAACCCGTATGCCGTAGGCTAGGCCGGACAGGATTTTCCCTCTTGCTAGACTTCGTCGCAGCGCCTGATGTGATATCGAACGTCACGGCTAAGTCGCGCAAGATGGCAAGTCCAACGCACCTAGCCTCGCGGATCGTTTAACCCGTATGCCGTAGGCTAGGCCGGACAGGATTTTCCCTCTTGCTAGACCTCGTCGCAGCGCCTGATGTGATGTCAAACGTCACGGCTAAGTCGCGCAAGATGGCAAGTCCAACGCGCCTAGCCTTCGGCATACGGGTTAAACGAGGCCGTAGGCAAGGCCGTGCAGGATTTTCTGTCTTGCTAGACCTCGTCGCGATCACTGATGTCACATCAAACGTCACGACTAAGTCGTGCAAGATGGCATGTCCAACGCACCTAGCCTTCGGCATACGGGTTAAACGAGGCCGTAGCGCCTGATGTCACATCAAACGTCACGACTGACTCGCGAAAGATAGTCAGTCCAACGCGCCTAGCCTACGGCGTACGGGTTAAACGAGCCGCGAGGCTAGGCGGCCTATTCATCGTCTTCTTCAACAGGTTCAGGAAACTCTTCAGAGTTGCGCCACACATTGCCTAAGGCTTCATTGAAGCTGCGAAGTACAATGCGGCCTTTGAAAATGCAGTACGCTTCGACTGCCGTGATCGGGCGAGTGCGTGAACCTGTTGGGAACCACAAGATATCGTCGCGAGAAACAACGGCGATACCACGCAGTTTTCCACGGTTCGTTTCTGAGATCAGAATGGGTTCGCGAAAGAATATTCCTAAGTTCAAATTTTTGATCTTGGTATGCCCTGCATCGGTAAGCCGTTGCTTAAGCGGCTTCAGCACCGTGTTATACATCGAGGGAAGATCTTTGACATTGAATTCGCGACAATCGGGATGTTCAAAAGACCAACCTGCATATGCGGCATAAATATCTTCGATCGGTAAGTCCGCTAGATCGGCCTTAAACGCATAAGTCACTGGGCCACTGATCGCTATGTTGCAAGCCTGCAGTGGTCCCAAATCATAGTGGTATCGAAAGAGATAAATTTCCTGCGGATCTTTGAAGCCGGGCCAAAACAATTCACGCTGATCGATCAACTCGATCTTAGTGGGTGGAGTCGTGTATTTGTCCGGTTCGCTCAACCACAAAGCGATTTTAGCCTCAGCTTTGGCTTCATCGGTGAGATACTTGGGATTGATCATATCATCGAGCCCAAGTTCTTTGGAATATTCGATCACTCGCAAGCGAGCAGCTGGTTCTTTCGCCAAGGCCACCAGTTCCTTGCGACCGTGATCTGCACCCAAACGAGCGAGCGCACCAAACGCTTCGGCTTGCAAATGACGATGCCGCAATTCGGAGGCTTGATTCAACTTGCCGATGGCCGAATCATCCCCCAACAATCCTGCGCAATAACAGAGGGCAACTGCCAAGCTAATCGATTCGCGCAAGGTGTTTTGAATCACAGGGATTTCTTCACCGAACGTGCGTGGATTCTCTTCGAACATTTCCAACTTGCGAACGATACCCCCCAATAATTCAAGGAGCTCTTTGCGCCGCGAATAACCGGGATGCTTCTTGAGCTTACGTTTCGTGGTGATGAAGTTTGAAAGATCAATAATGCCAGCTGCCAAATGTTGATGTTGAATCGCACGGAAGGCCGCAGGAAAGAAATGCTCGATTTGCCAATTCGGAAGATGAAATAAGGGGCTCAAGCCAATCAACAAACCCTCGGTCTTTTTGGGCGGGTGATGTTCGAGTAGTTCCGCCAGGGTTTCGAGATCTTCTTTTTCGCTTTGTACGGCGAGCATTTGTAGAGCCATACCGCGCATACCCGTTTCGTTTTCGGGAATAGCCATATACAACCGCTTGATGAGCGATGCAGGAGCAACTTTGTTGAGCTTCAAATCGGGAGTTGCTCGAGCGTTTTCGCCTGTCACTAAGCGGGCAAATTTAGTGCCGATTTGAGTGAAACAGTTTCTGGCCGAGAGAGTGACTTCGGTGAGAGGACTGGCTGCTTCTAGTTTTTCGCTGTAGCGTTCCAGCAGTTCGAGCATTTCTTCGGGCTTGAGGACCCGGATAACCTTGTAGACCGCTTCATGTTCCTCTGGAAGCCGAAGAAAGGTTGGGAACAACAGGCCGAATATAGGATCCAGTGGGGAATTCATTCTCATTTCGCTCCAAATCTGGTATTTTTGATGGAAATCCGTTCGTTCAGGAGATCGAAAGCGATACAATACCTACTTGTAGGTATACTCGCTGGTGGTATGTCCATGTCTTTTTTAGGTTTTAGTCCGGTAGGTTCCATTTGTCATCTGCGAAAGATTCCGTTAACTCAACACCCCCTCCAGCCGCATCTGTACGCTTTGAAGACTTGGGGCTATCCAAGATCATGCTGCGTGCTCTACATCGAGTCGGCTACCAAACTCCGTCTGATATTCAAGCCAAATTGATTCCATTGGCGTTAGAAGGTGGAGACGTCATCGGTCAAGCGCGAACGGGCACTGGTAAAACAGCATCCTTTGCTATTCCCATCCTTGAACAATTAGATCCATTGCGAGAATGTCGTAATCCGCAAGCGTTGATTCTAGTGCCCACCCGTGAACTTGCTGAACAAGTATACCAAGAAATCCTACGGTTAGCCTATGGCTGCCCGACCCATGCTGTGGTTCTTTCTGGCGGAAAACATCTGCATCGACAGATGAAGCAATTGGGAGAAGGGGTTCAAATTGTTGTAGGAACGCCAGGGCGAGTGATCGATCACCTTCGCCGAGGAACGCTCAAGTTGGATGATTTGTGGTGTGTCGTTCTGGATGAAGCGGATCGGATGTTGGATATCGGCTTCCGACCTGATATCGAACGCATCTTAAAACGCTGTCCGACCGATCGACAAACCTTATTGCTCAGCGCGACATTGGCACCTGAGATCTTGAAACTTGCGGACCGTTATTTGGTCGAGCCGAGTCGAGTCGATTGTTCGAACCGAGAGATTTCTGTCGACACGATTGAACAGCGCTATATGACGGTCGAGCCGGTCGACAAATTCGATTTGCTGTTGGCTTTGTTGGAACGTGAAAAGCCACCGCAATCAATTATCTTTTGTCGCACGAAGCGAGGTACCGACAAGCTGTATCGAGCGTTGGAGAAGAAGCTATCGAAGGACCCGCATTGGTCGAAATGCAAAATGGGTTGCATTCATGGCGACATGAATCAGAAGCAGCGTGACCGAGTGTTCGCTGATCTTCGAGCGGGCACGTTGCATTTGTTGGTAGCAACGGATGTGGTGGGGCGTGGTATCGACGTATCGGGTATCTCGCATATTATCAACTACGATATACCGCAAGACTGCGATGACTATGTGCATCGTGTTGGGCGTACAGGACGCATGGGACGAGATGGCATCGCGTTTACATTTGTGTCCAAAGAGCATGGCGACCAATTGACTTCGATCGAACAGCGCATCAATCGCTTGTTGATACGCGATCATTTGTTGGAAGAGATGCGAGCAGCCAAATCGGCTCCAGAGGCTACAGCTTCGACGACTGAAGAATCGAACGAAAATCCGCTGGTCGATCCAGCGTTGACGTTTAAGGTCGAGAAGCCTAAGCCGCGATCGAGGTTGTTTCCCATGCGTAAAGCAATCAACGAACGCTTGCAAAAAATGAACGGCCCTGACTAGAGAATCGGCTCTCGTTTAACCCGTATGCCGAAGGCTAGGTGCGTTGGACTTACTATCTTGCACGACCTCAACGGCGCGTTTGATATCATACCAGGCGCAGCGACGGATCGTTTAACCCGTATGCCGAAGGCTAGGTGCGTTGGAAATGCCATCTTGCACGACCTCAAAGGCGCGTTTGATGTCATACCAGGCGGCAGCGACGGATCGTTTAACCCGTATGCCGAAGGCTAGGTGCGTTGGACATGCAATCTTGCACGACCTCAACGGCGCGTTTGATATCACACCAGGCGCAGCGGCTCTCGTTTAACCCGTATGCCGTAGGCTAGGTGCGTTGGACATGCCATCTTGCACGACCTCAACGGCGCGTTTGATATCATACCAGGCGCAGCGACGAGGTGTAGCAAAACAGAGAGTCCTGTCCGGCCTAGCCTACGGCGTACGGGTTAAACGATCGCGAGGCTAGGTGCGTTGGAAATGCCATCTTGCACGACCTCAACGGCGCGTTTGATATCACACCAGGCGCAGCGACGAGGTGTAGCAAAACAGAGAGTCCTGTCCGGCCTAGCCTACGGCGTACGGGTTAAACGATCGCGAGGCTAGGTGCGTTGGACTCGCAATCTTGCACGACCACAACAGCGCGTTTGATATCACACCAGGCGGCAGCGACGAGATGTAGCAAGAGATGGAGTCCTGTCCGGCCTAGCCTACGGCGTACGGGTTAAACGAGACGCGCGTCCGAAAGCTGCATGACGCTATTCGCGTAGCTGAAAGAGACGCTTGAGCGCGTCGATCAAGGTCGCATGCTGCTCGGGATGATCTTGCTCACGCAACGATTGCAACGGTGGATGCAACAGTTTGTTGACAATTCGCTCCATCGCAATTTTGATCTCTTCTCGAGCCGCCTCATCAAGCCCCTTATTTTGCAGCCGTCCCATCAATCGAGTAAGCTCAGCTTCTTTGATCGCTTCCGCTTGTTCCCGCAACCGCTGAATCACTGGGCCCGTGGACCGATGCCGCAGATCATTCATGAAGCGATCGGTTTCTTCGTCAATGATCCGCTTCGCTTTGGGCCATTCTTGTTCTCGTAAAGCCCGATTGCGATCGCACACTTTTTGAAGATCGTCGACCGTATACAGATACACGTCGTCGATATCGCCGATCTCGCTTACGAAATCGCGAGGGACAGCCAAGTCGAGAATCAACATCGTGCGCTGCCGTCGCTTACGCCACAACGCTTGGAACATGACCATATCAACAATCGGCTGTGACGCACCTGTCGTACTCACTACCATATCGGCTTCTTGCAATTGTTCCGTCAAGAATTCCCACGGCACAACTTTACCCGCTAACTTCTGTGCAAGTTCGGTAGCTCGTTGCGTCGAGCGATTGACGATGGTGACTTTTTTCGCTCCCGCTTCGAGCAAATAACGAAGCGTTTCTTCCCCCATCTCCCCTGCCCCGATCAACGTGATTTGTTTGTCGTCGAAGCGTTCAAAAAACTCTGCCGCCACTTCACTCACCGCAACACTCGGTATGCTGATGCGGCGACGTTGAATAGAGGTTTCCGATGCAACGCGTTTGGCCACATAGCTCGCGTGCTGAAAAACAGCATGCGTGATCGGTCCTGTTTGCTCGGCGTTGCGAGCTAACTCGTACGCCTGCTTGACCTGCGCGATAATCTGAGCTTCCCCGACAATCATGCTGTCGAGACTCGCGGCGACTGCAAACAGATGTTGTACAGCTTCCCGATTGTCAAACTGAACCAAATGTTTGAGCAACACGTCCGGTTCAAGTTGATGAAAGTCGGCAATAAATTTTGCTAACTCAGCGGGGTTCGGTATCTTTACCTCGTCGTCAGCACATGCGGCATACAACTCGACTCGATTGCAAGTGCTCAACAGAACCGCTTCGGTACCTGGGTAAAGTTGACTCAACGAATTCATCGCTTGAATGGCTTGATCGTTATTGAATGCCAAACGTTCACGCAATTCGACCGGTGTACGATGGTGGCTGCAGCCAACCATGACAAGTTTCATGGTGACACCTCGCTGGCAGCGGGTGTCTCTATTTTCTGATTGTTACCGGGAATTGAACCTGATGGTTCGCGACCATGGGGAGTTGCGACCACGGCCAACAGTGCGGATACCAAAAAACAAAAATTGATCACCGTCAGATAAGCGACGCGTCTGCCTGGACCACCTCCATGGTAGTAGCGATCAATCCAAATCGCACTCACCAACCACGCAAACAATAAGAGCGAAACGAGCACGCCCCCTTCTGTCCAACCCACTTTCCCCTTCAGGTTGAGATTCAAAATAATCCCTGAAAGAAAACCGAGAGCCAACAGAACCGTGGAAACATACAGGCAACTGCGGTTGAGCGATTGAAGGTATTCCAGTGATGGAAGGCGAAAGGCGGACGGCTTGCGGCGTTTCTGTTTTAATTGATGCGCGTGAACGAGATACATCAATCCAACCGCAAATCCTAAACTCACCACCATCGTGCCGACCAGAAGCGAACTTCCATGGGCGATGGCCCACACATTGACAGTGGTGCTTCTGGGAAACGGAGTAGCAGCCGCAACGGACCACGAAAGGCCAATCAACAACAGAATCAGCGGAAGAATAAATGTACCGACAGCTGTATCTGGCCGTTTCCACAACAGCGACGTATAGGTGATCGCCAATCCAAACGCCGCGAGCAGAGACCAATCGTGCCAACTAGCCAAGAGGCCGCTCGAACCGAGCTCAGCCATTTCTTTCTGTGCAACATTCCACAGATAAACAGCGTGAGTAAACAAACCCAAACTGAGCATGACCCACACGGCAATCATGCGATACGGAATCCGCCACATCAGGCGCGTCGATTCCAATAAGAGCACAATAAGATAACTAAGAGAAAAACAGGTCAGGGTGACTCCGCTGAGCATCTGATTCTTCTCCGTAAAATGTTGAACGGCCGGCTGGCCATGGCTGAGACGAAAAAAGGGGTCGCCGAATTGAACGACCCCTTCTTTATCATGCTTTATGGTCTAGGGCTGGTGCAATGAGAAGAGCTAAAACTAAAGACTACTCCCAGTCTTCTTCTTCCTCTTCTTCCTCTTCATCATCATCCCAATCGTCATCATCCTCATCATCCCACTCTTCTTCTTCCTCTTCCTCGTCTTCGCCCTCTTCATCCTCTTCTTCGACTTCTTCCCACTCTTCATCCTCATCTTCATCAAACGACTCGTCGTCTGATTCTTCGTCTTCGTCTTCGAAGTCTTCCTCTTCTAGATCTTCATCCAGATCTTCATCTTCGTCTTCGTAATCTTCGAAGTCCTCGTCCTCTTCATCTTCAAATTCTTCGTCGTCGTCCTCAAACTCCTCATCTTCATCTTCATCGACGGCGACTGGAATGGACGCTAGACGGCTTGCTACTGCCAACTGTTCTTCGAGATTCTCCTCGCTCTCAAAGGCGAGGCCAATAGCAGAGTGCGCTAGTTTCACGATGGACTCCTTTGTATCGGTGCCAGGCTGCAGGTCTACGGAATTTACTTGTTCATCTTCACTAATCCGGTTATCTACCACGTCCTGCAATTCTTGCAAGCCCTCAGTGGATTCCGAACTAGCCATATTATTACGTATGGGAAGCGTAGAAGACATAGTAGGCGATTCTGAATCGCCCGCTGAGTCTTCGACATCCCAAGTTTCGTTTATCCAATCCGCCCGAGGAAGCTTTTCCAAACTCTTCAGACCGAACATTTTTAAGAAACGTTTGGTTGTCCCGTAAAGATAGGGTCTCCCCAATTCCTCACTTCGACCACAAATTCTTACCAAATCGCGGCTTAAAAGCTGTTTTAGTACTTCCTCGCTACTGACTCCACGAATCGCCTCAATATCAGCCCGCATCACCGGCTGACGGTAAGCAATAATCGCCAACACCTCCATCCCCGCCGACGTCAATCGCTCCTCCTGGGGAACATGACCCAAACGGCGTAACCAAGGTGCAAATTGAGGCTTGGTGAGCATTTCAAAGCCACCACCAACTTCCTCAATGCGAAACGCTCGACCCACTTTCTCATAGCGTTCGTTTAATCGGCGAATCAGTGTACGGGCTTCTGTCGCATCCGCCAAGCCAGCTAACTGAGCTAATCGACGGGTCGTTAAGGCTTCCCGCGAGATAAACAACACCCCCTCCACTCGCATCATTCGAACTTCGATGTCCTCTTCGGTCTCCGCCGGGGGACTCGATCCTAATTCCAGGTGGGGACCCGCCAGCGGTCCCTGTGGCGTTCGCAAATAGTCTTCGAAGAAACAACGACCCGGAGTTTTACTCAAAAAGACGGCATTTACAGCTTTCAGAGGACCATCTTTAGGGTTATTTTTAGCCCCACCCATGGTTTGCATTAGTGATGTTGTCCGCGGAACGCCTCGATACACGCTTTTGTCCCTTTCGCAGGCCCACACCGCTCTGCTGAAACTACCCAATGAAAGTCCGTTGTAATCCCACCTTTACCGATCAATTCTGCCTACAATACATGAAATGCCCTGTGAGGGTGGAAGCAACTTTTTTGTCCACTCTTCAATGCGACATTTTGGCAAATCATTCGACTCTCTTTTTTTCCCCATGGAATAGCCATTCTGTATGACGACGAGTCACCTTAACGCAATGGCGAAATTGAAAACTTCGCGAGCCGGGCGCGTTGTTTGGTGGTTTTGGCCACTTCTATGCCTCGTTGGGCTGTTATTGCTATCAATCGGGGTCCTCGTATTCGGATATGTCAGCGGAACTGAAGTCTCCAAGCAAGACCTCACCATTCGCACATTTTCCTATCGCCAGCTACCCATATTGAAATGGCAAATCGGAGGGGTGTTACACGAATTTCCAAGTTGCGCGGCTACGGATGTCGCCATTGCAACACACCTCAAACCCCTGCAAAAAGGCCAAAAAGCGGAATGGGACTTGGTCGAATTCGAAGAGTTTGGCTCAGCCAAAGTTCAGGGTGATGCGGCCATCCTTAGCAAAATTTTGAACCAACGCAGCGATACTCTGAGTTTCTACTGGGTCGATTGGTCCACCCAACATCCCATTCGGGCTGCCGAGTTATGGCCCGTGGTTCAAGACTTAGCTCATTGCAATATGTACTGGGCAATTCCGCCGCTGATGGAAATCTACAACAGTGGCACAAAAGATAACAGCTTGATTCCAGAAAGAAACGAATCGATCATCGCCAGCGCGAAGTTAGCTTTAACGGAAGCTGAAGCCCGCCAAGATACTGCAGCGATCGCTATGATTCATTCCCGACTTGCCGCCTACGACGAATTTTCAGAGTTGAAAAAAGTTGTCCCAGAATCAGAGACATCCAAATCGGATAAACCATCCGAGCCAACTTCATCCCCCTAACATCTTGCTGTAGCGGCGTTTGTTTCTCACAGCACCGCTAGTCAAAGTTCTTTCCTATTTGCTTGGCTTTTTCATACGACATGGTTTTATCCACGGATCGCATCTATCTCGACAACAATGCCACTACGGCACTCGACCGGCGTGTTGCAGAGTTCATGTCGTTTGCGATCTCGGCGGAACATGTATCGGCTTTGGGTTACAATCCGGCTAGCCAACATCAGGAAGGACGCAGTGCTCGTCGTTGCGTGGAAAATGCTCGTGACAGTGTATTGGCCGCATTGAAATGTCGCACAACCGGAATGGATTCTGATCGCCTGATCTGGACCAGCGGCGGAACAGAAGCGAACAACTTAGCTCTGTTTGGTCTCGCCCAACAACATCCTGGCACGATCATCGTTTCAGCGATTGAACATCCCAGCATTTTGGAAGCGGCCAAAAAATGGGCCATGAATCCTTCGAATCATGTGCGAATATTGCCCGTCGATACACAAGGTATCGTTCGCTTGGACATACTGGAACGTTGGCTTATCGAAGGACAAGAACGCTCGCAACCTGTGTCATTGATCAGTGTGATGGTGGCCAACAATGAAACGGGTGTCCTGCAGCCTATACAAGAAGTGATTCATTTGGGACATCGTTACCAAGCCTTAGTTCATACCGATGCTGTTCAAGCTGTCGGCAAAATCCCCTTATCATTTGCCGCTTTGAACGCAGATGCCTTAACGTTGACCGCCCATAAACTCCATGGCCCGATCGGCATCGGTGCTTTGATCTTGCGTGGCTCATTGACCTTAGAGCCGCAACTTTACGGTGGTTTCCAGCAGCTTGGTTTGCGACCTGGAACCGAATCCGCTTGGCTCACTTCAGCCTTTTACGAATCTCTAAAAATAACACTGGCTCTACAAACAAACGCAGCCGAGCAAATGCGAACTCTTCGCGAGTTGTTCGAATCCAAATTGCAAAATGAACTTCCCGATATCGTAATTCATGCAGCAAATGCGAATCGTTTACCGCATACCAGCAGCATCGGTTTTCCTGGCTGTGATCGACAAGCGTTACAAATGTCATTGGATATGGCGGGTATCGCCTGCAGCACCGGATCTGCATGTGCCAGCGGTAGCTCTCAGCCTTCCCACGTGCTGACCGCCATGGGTGTCCCCAATGATTTATTGCAAGGCTCGTTGCGGTTCAGTCTATCTCGTTTTACGACTTCTGCAGAAATAGACGAAGCCGTCCAACGCATTTCGAATTGCGTGAAAAAGCTGAAGCGGCAACCGTCGTTCTCGTTCAGCTCTCCCCAACCCACTATCGGTTCATAGAGGTGACATCGATGGCGGGAACATTTTCAGTGTTGCTCAAACAGGTTCGCTCTTCGGGCAAAGGAGAGCGCAGCGATGACCAGTACTTATTGCCGAGCTTCATTGGTGGAAGTGAAAATCGTTGGGTGGAGCAACTGTTCAAACAGATTGAACTCGATGGCTTAACGGCCCTTTCGCCGATCGTTTTATACGGTGGATCGGGAGTTGGAAAATCGGCTTTGTTGATGACGATTCTCGCTACTTGGAACAAGGATCAGAAAGCTGGGTCACGACGTATGATCCATGGTGGAGATTTTTCGCGAGATCTCAACATGGCGATTCAGACCAGTGGCTTGGATGATTTTCGGGAACAGTATCGTCGCAATCATTTGTTGGTGATTGATGATTTGCAGGAGATCGAGACCAAACCTGCGGCACAGGAAGAACTGATCTCGACACTCGATGCGATTACGGCGGCCGGCGGTGCTTTTGTTACCTCCCTACCTCGCTTGCCGGGAAGTATTCGGGGCTTTCGACCTCCGTTGATCAGTCGACTGTCTGCTGGTTTTCCTGTTCCGATCGAGCCGCCTGGGCCGGAAGCCCGCTTGGTCATGCTCAATGCGTTTGCGAAACAATTGCGTTTGGATATCCCAGCGGACTGGCTCGAAAAATTGGCCCGTGACCTCCCCAATGGCTTGCGAGCGTCGCAGTTGAAAGCGGCGTTAGTAAAGCTACCGATGGGTCAAGTGATGATGCCAGGCGAGCCACAAGACGAAGCTCTCAAGAATTTGTTGAATGCCCAGTATCAAGCTTCTGCCCCCAATGTGGCAGACATTGCTAAAGCGGTCGCTCAACATTTTCAGGTTAAGCTAGCCGACATTCGTGGCACAACCCGCAAAGCCAATCTGGTGCGTATGCGTGGATTGGCCATGCATCTATGTCGTCAACTTACCAGTCTCAGTTTGCAACAGATTGGGCATTACTTCGGTGGCCGGGATCATTCGACCGTTTTGCATTCATGTCGCAAGACGGAGGGGGATTTACAAACCGATGCCGAACTGGCAAAAGCGTACCAAGAACTGATGGCATTATTCCTACAGACGGGCTAACTTAACGTTACCGCAATGCGTTGCGGGGGGCGAAATTCTGTGGAAAAGATGTCGGCGATCGGTCAAAAGTTGATTTACAGTTTTGTTCGTTCGATTTGCGTCCAACTCGGCCTGTTGGTTTCTGTTCGTAACCCACCCTAGTTGTGAACATTTTCTGACCGTCTATGAACGGGTTATCCACAGAGCTGTAATCTTCATTTTTCTAGTCTTTTTAGGGCTCAAAACCACTTAGTCGGTCAGAAACTGACACTTTTGGCAGCCCCTCTGATACTAAGACTATCTTTTAAAAAATAGATAGATAAGAAAGGGAGGAGCTTCAATAAATTTGGAGCTCGGTAGCTTTTTGAAAACCACTCTGGAGAGTAAAACATGAGCCTAGCCAATGAGCAATTTGGCATTCGATCGGCAACATTGAATTCTCTGGGACTCGTTTCGTAACAGGATGGCTCAACATGAAATTGGTCTGCAACCGCGAAAAGCTTTGGGCTGCCTTCCAGATAGCTGCCAGCGTGGCTCCCAGCCGAAGCCCGAAAGAAATCCTCACCTTCATTCGTTTGGACGCAACTCCCGACGGTGTGTCGTTGATGGCCACCGATATGGAAGTGGGAATTCGCGTGCAAGTGGAAGGGATCGAAATTGAAGTTCCCGGTAAAGCGTTGTTGCCTGTGCAGCGAATGGCTTCTATTTTGCGCGAGAGCTCGGACGAGTTTCTCAAGATTGCTGCCGAAGATACGGGCATGACGATCAAGGGTAATTACAGCAAGTTTGAATTGCCGAGTGCTAACCCAGACGAATTTCCACCGGTAGTACCCTTTGAAGAGTCGGTGTATCACGCCCTGCCCGCTCGCATGCTCAAGGAAATGATTCGCCGCACAGCATTTGCGACCGACAATGAAAGCAGCCGTTACGCTTTGGGTGGCGTGTTGTTTGAAATGGGTGATGAAGATATCACTGCGGTCGGTACTGACGGTCGTCGTATGGCGCGGATGGTTGGTAAGGGAACATCGATTGGTGGTAAATCGAATTCGAATAATACGATTATTCCGACGCGAGCTTTAACGTTGTTGGAGCGAGCGATCAGTGACAAAGAAGAAACGGTCGATGTTGCAGCTCGAGCGAACGATGTATTGGTGCGAACATCGCGATGTGTGATTTATTCGCGATTGGTGGAAGGTCGTTTTCCGAATTGGCGTAAGGTTTTCCCGGACCGCGAGAATACGACGACGATTGAATGCACGGTGGGACCGTTTTATGCAGCGCTTCGGCAAGCGTCGATTGTGACGGACGCTGAGAGTCGCGGCATTGAATTTCAATTTGGCGCGGGCTCTTTGGTATTGAGTGCCAAGACATCCAACATTGGTCAATCGCGGGTGGAATTCCCGATCGCGTACGATGGCCCTACGATTAACGTGACGCTGGACAATCGCTTTGTGGGAGATTTCCTCAAGGTGTTGGAAGGCGAAAGCACTTTCAAGATAGAGCTGGGTGGCGAGCAAGAGGCGGTCGTCTTTTTGACGGACGATGGTTACGCCTACGTCGTGATGCCGATGTCTCGATAAGATCGTTTAACCCGTACGCCGTAGGCTAGGTGCGTTGGACTCACCATCCTGCACGATTCGGTCGTAACGTTTGATGTCACATCAGCGGCGGCGAGTTCGTTTAACCCGTACGCCGCAGGCTAGGTGCGTTGGACTGACCATCTTGCACGATTCGGTCGTAACGTTTGATGTTACATCGGGCGCAACAAGAAGATACAGCAAGACAGAGACTCCTGTCCGGCCTAGCCTTCGGCATACGGGTTAAACGATCGCGAGGCTAGGCGCGTTGGACTTACCATCTTGCACGACCTCAACGCCGCGTTTGATATCACACCAGGCGCAACAAGAAGATACAGCAAGATAGAGACTCCTGTCCGACCTAGCCTTCGGCATACGGGTTAAACGATCGCGAGGCTAGGCACGTTGGACTCACCATCCTGCACGACCTCAACGCCGCGTTTGATATCACACCAGGCGCGGCGACGAAATACAGCAAGACAGAGACTCCTGTCCTGCCTAGCCTGCGGCATACGGGTTAAACGATCGCGAGGCTAGGCGCGTTGGACTGACCATCTTGCACGATTCGGTCGTAACGTTTGATGTCACATCGGGCGCACTAAGAAGATATACAAGAGATGGAGCCCTATCCGGCCTAGCCTTCGGCATACGGGTTAAACGATCCGATGCGTGCACTCTTGCACGAAGACCATGAACAATGATAGAACCATTCGATGTCAATACGAAAGCGACTTCTCCAATTAGGAATATCGATCGCAGCTGGCCTTGTCGTTTTGGCCGTGTGTGGCATCGCAAATCATTTTGCACGCGTCCGTCTTTGCGACCGAGTTGGGAAGAAGATCGATCAACTTGTGTTATATACTCCTACTGGCCTAAGTGAGCCTGAGTGGACGGTCCACATTTATTGGACACATAATCTTCACAGCAACTCAATGCTGCACTTGTACGCATCCTACGCGTCTATCTGTGAACTTGAACAAACACTCGATGATTCGCTTGCCACAGGACCCGACAGGTCCACCATCGATGCGATTTGGGACAAATATGCAACGCTGACCTGCTTCGGTACCAAGTACCAACAGAGATACGAATGGCGGAAAAACGCTATTGCACAAGAAGTGGCTATCTGCGGATTAGACTATCCCTACATCGACGATTATCTGGCGATTTTACACAACGAGCGTGCGAAACAATAAAGCCGGTTCTCCTCGTACCCATGGCTCTGCCTGGGAACGCACTGCCTGAGAGGCTCCCGCCTCGTCTTCCTCCTCTGCCTCTCGAATCAGCTCTCCGCTCGGTCTTGTCGCAGCGGAAGCGAGATTTACCGGCCGCGTCCCATTTTGCACGCCCAATGAGATGGCTGCCGTGTACCGTTGGAAGCGTAAAACCGACGCTAACGCGTTCGGCTAATGGGGCCGATGTCACACGTACAAATGTACGTGAAGAGCTCACTTATAACAACTCAGCTCTCCGCTTGGGATTGTCCCAGCGGAAGCGAGACTTACCGGCTACCGTTTTCGTGTTTTTCGTGTTTTTCGCGTTTTTCGTGCCTTTCGTGGTTCACACCCAATGGGCTCACAGTTGATATAATACTCAAGTTGTGAATCGGACTTATGTAGAGTTTGTCGTTAAGTTGGCTGCTTTCGACCGTATGCAGAAGGACTTGATTACCAATGCCTTGGGAATTCCCTGATGTGCTCGATTTTTTGGGTGATATAGATTCAGCATTAGAATAAGCGAACGGAATTTTCATTGTCCGCATTCCAGGCGCTGACATCCTTTACTTTTCGCTGTATGTCCAAGGAGCCACGGTATCAACGAGTCACCGAATGACCCTCCGCAGATTACACCTAACGCCAATATTCGAACCTATCGTAGTTACGGTTGGGGGAAACTGATTGCATGTTGGCTTTCGTGGCCAGGGGCGGTTTTTGCAGGGTGGATGTTGGGCGATAAGCAAAACATCATTGTGCATCCATCGATATGGACTGGCCCATACTCGGTGAATCAGTCACCTGGTTTTGCGTTGCTAGTATTGACGATGTTCGCTTGGATGTTGGGCATTGTATTGACGCTCAGCTCTCCTCAAAAATCCGTCGGATATTGGTTGTGTATTCCGTCCGCGATTTTCGGAGGATTTTTTTCGTTCCTGCTATGGTTCGCTATCAATTCAGTTTAGTTGCGTCAAAGGGTGTTTCGGTTTGCAAGCTGGATTGTTTGCAGTTGGACTCCACCCACAAGATCTTCAGCCAGCTACGTTAGCAGCGTCTCGGAGCAGCAGTTCGATAGATAGATTTCAAAGGCTAGCAAATACCTCAAAAAAGTTGCCCAAGGCTCAGGTCAAACGCTGAGCTGGATATCTTCTCCGAGAGACCTTCGCTGGCGAGTCAAGTGAAGTCGTTCGAAGCTCGTGTTCCGACAATAACTGGTTACTGTCGGAAAGTGATTCCGACAATAATTTTCTGGACACGGTGTGGAAAAGCTGGAATAATCCAGGAAAATGGGCTGGGTAATCGTATTCCGGAATTATGGACGGAACCCAGACCGCAATAATTATAAGTTCGTCGCTAGGAGTGATTGTTGGAACTTCCCCTGATAATTGATGGCCGTCTGCATACGGGGCATTGCATCTACTTTCGCCGAGATCCACCACTATCGGATCAACAGATTCTAGCGCATTTCGGACTGCGAAACTATTTGCGGGCCGATTCTCTCCCAAAGACATGCACTTACGCGGTGCTCGCCGATATAGGTGACTGGGTTCTACTTGCTGACGACTTGTTGTATCGATTGTGGAATACACCTACGACAGCGCTAGCAGTGGAGTCGCTTGCAGAGAGTCGTGATGTGTTTACTTGGTCTGTTGGTGACTGCGATATGTCTTTTGGATATCGCATTTTCAAGAACGGAGAATTGATCCGAGACTATGCTGTCGATTCCCCACACTTCGTCGACCAGCTCGTTCGAACCGATTTCGGTGTCGCCATGACATCGGAGCTTGAACTTCTCGTGTCTGATCTACAGATCGAACTGAAAGTCGGCGGGATAGGGGAATTGTTGGGGATCAACCCATTTGTCTCACGCGAGATGCTGAGGCTATACTACAAACCATGGAAATCTGAACTTGATCCTTCGGCGGGGATTCGTAACTTCTGAGCGACGAACAATCCGATGGACCGAAGCGGTGGATCGGCCGCTTCCTGATGGAAAATTTACTTGCCACCGCTCGGTCATCGGGGGCGTTATCGGACTAAGAAGCCCCATTGTCCCAATGGTCATTGAAGCAAACATCGACTACTTCATCGCGATCGCAGAAGGGCAATCAACTTTGCCCTTTCAGCAGTGGTGGGATACGAATGCAGCGCAGCTGGAACGTGAATTGCCACGGACTCAATTCCTCCGTTTAAAAATACATTCGTTTGATGAAATCTGTCGCATTCTTGATGAACGGGAAATCGAATACACAAAATCATACACGACCTCGAATATTCGCGCAACTCGCCTACCGATGAGCCATGACCCAATCGAACGAGACCCAAAGATTGCTCCGCTCATTGACGAAGCCGATAGAATCACCCAAAACGAATTGGCAAATGAGAAGCGACGCATGGGTTTCTGCCATATGTATTGGCAGACGAAGAAACGAATACTCAAAGAACAATTTGGTGTCGATTGGCAAACGCCTGCCGAGATGAATCCGGGCGTGATGTTCGACTGAATCGCAAAAAGTCCGATAACCATGCGGTGAACGGGAGCCGCCGATTACGCGGGTTTTGAAATCATAGTTTTTTGGCGGCGGCCCCGTTACCGCCGCCGTTCTGCTACAAGATGATTGCTGACCAATGAAACCTACACGCGGTCAATTGCGAATCGCTTTCATCGTCGGGGCAATCACAGTTTTCCTTGCCACGATCGGCTGGTTCTTGGGCCCGTCCGGCACCGTCACCGGCACCGAGTTCTCGCCCGACCGGTTTGTGCATCGGTCGTTCCGCTACTATCAATGGTGCGGTATCCAGATCACACCTAGACAATCACATGAATGGCGTTCCAAAGTTGACGACTACATCCACGAACATGCCTTCGCTTCTGATGTTGATATGCCAGATGCGCGTTGGCACTTCGTCAAGGGGTTTGCGCCTGGCATTCGTGGCTGGCACGGTAATGCAAAGCATATGTGTCAATCTGTTGGTTGTTGGGACGGCAACGACGAATGGGTAAAATGGTCTGTCGATCATCCCGCCCTTGCCAAAATCATCTGGCCGCAAGTTGTCAAATGGGCTCGCAACGAACAATACAATGAGATTATGATGCTGTTCAGGTTTACCGACTTGGAGAGTTCTACGTCGCTCGAAGACGTTCAAGTAAAAATCGAGAATGCAAAGGTGTATGCTCGAGAGTAATGCCGAATTTGGCAGAACAAAGCGTTGGACGCGGAGCCGCCGATCGCGTCGTTCCTGAAGTCAATGTTGATTGGCGGCGGCCCCGTTACGCCTGTCGTTCGTGCCTTACACGGTGTGGATCTGATGGTTCAACTGTTCGTGACGCTATGATC
>JAFLCP010000149.1 GCA_017303505.1 Planctomycetota bacterium
GTTCTAACGTTCATAACACTGGTTTCTTTCCATGGCATCACAAAGTCTCCTAAGACTCTGTGTTTACCCTAAAGTGTTACCTATGTCCTGAACCTGTGGCGCCACCTATGTCCTGAACCTGTACCAATTGGCGGGAAGATGGGCTCAAACGCTACTGTACGTCCAACGCACCTAGCCTTCGGCGTACGGGTTAAACGAGGCGCTATGCGAGCGAGGGATTACTTATCGACACGAGCCCAGAAGGGACGGAGGCGTTCGCCGCGAGTGCGAGCGTCTTCCAAGATCACTCCTATGTCCGCTGTCACTTCCAGTCGACGTGAATCCCCTTCGAAATCAACTCGTACCGGTCGGTTAAAGTCGACCATTTCGGGATGCAACCACACAGTATACTTTTTGGCCGGCATCTTCACGACACGCAACCCATTGGCTGCCGGATCCAAGATGTTGGCTTCAATCTTACCTTGGTTCGCATTGTTCTTTTCATACAACAACGGATGCTGAGTCACACCAGGGTTGAGCTGATCCGCTTCAAGCCACCAAAAAAATTTGTCTCCCGCACGATTGGCTGAAACTTCAATTCGCTGAGGAAAGGGCTTGCGAGCATGACTGGTTAAGTTCATCCACGAAATAATTCGATCGATCTCTTCTTGAAAATGCCCTGCGCCACGGCCGCGATAACTGACGACCATCGAATCATAAAAACGACTCGTCACATATTCGTTTAGTTCCGTTCCCGAAACGGTAAATGGCGTTCCATCAAGTTCACCAAACACAAAGTAAAGCGGCACTGTTTTGGCATTGTCGCGATAACGTTGAAGATACTTGCCAGCGTTGCCTGCTACCACGACTACGCCCGCCCAAAGGTCTGGATGAGCGATCGCGATATCCCACGCGGCATTACCACCCACACCGTGACCCGATAAAAAGACACGATCGGTATTGATCGAGAGTCTTCTTTGCGCATCGCGAAAAACCTTCAAGACTCGGTGATGTTCTTGTTCGGAATAACGATACTCGACTTGTTCTTCGGAGATCCATTCTGGAGCGATGACGATATAACCATAACGACTTGCCGGTCCACCGCGTCCATCAATCGCTTCCGAGAATGGCCCCGCCCACCAATCGATCATCGCATCGGTCGTAATGCCAAACGACTGCATCGCTAACACACATGGATACTTGCGGTTAGGATCATATTCGGGTGGAAGCTGAATGACATAACGAATGCTCTTGTCGCTCCCGTCTGGAATCTCGACGCGATACATTCCAGCCGGATCTGTTTCGACGTGTTCAGGTAAGGGCAGGGGAGGTGTCATCATTGCCAAGATCGAAGCGACATATTTCGCGTTTCCGCTTTCGAGCGTCTTGAGTTTAGCGAGGATGCCTTGCCGTTGATTCTCATTCGTCGCGAGCAAATAGTCATTGATCAAACGTCGCGCTTCAAACAACGAAGAAGCGACGGCTAAGTTGTCGACCGCTGCACCAGCTCCCAGAAACCAACCACTGATGGCTAACGAAACGCGTTGATCGGGGCTCAGCGTTTTGTCATCTTTGAGTCGCGCGAAGTCGGCAAGCCGGTCGACCGTATTAAGCGACAAGTTCTGGGCGATTTCATTGACCGCTTCGATCAGCACTGCACCCTTTTGATTTTCACCAAGTTCTTTGCGGAGCGCTTCAAGAGAGGTAACTAGATCTGTGATTTGTGTTTGTCGACGTTGAAGTTCGGCGATGCGATCTTGGGCTTTCAACTGAGTTTCGAGCGCTAGTTGATCAAGCGGGAAGTTTTGAAGAATACCAGCTGCCAATTTTGGTTGACCTGCGTCGAGTCGCAGTTCTACTTCGCGAAACATCTGGCCGGCAAATTGTTGATCGAGTCGTTTCAATTCGGCTCGCATCGCTTCCACTTCGTTGGGATTGCCCTCAGAAAGCCGCACGATGGCTTCGGCCAAAGTATCGCGAGCCTCTCGATAACGCTCCGCTTGAGAATAAAGTCGCACGATGCTAAACCAAGACTGCGGTTTGGACATATCCAGTTGATGACGCAAGATGTCATCAAGTTCCGCATGCGAGATTGCCTTGGTCGACATGCGCATATCCCAAGATGTGGGCGTTTCCGTTCGCAACCCTTCCACGCGGAGATAGATCGGTGTTATTTCGGTGATACCCTGAAAGATGTCGCGCGGCCCAAGAGGAGTTGCGACCGATACCAATCGTCGCCCATAAGAATTAAAAGGGCTGACCTGTACCAATCGTCCAACGCTGACCATTTGGGCGGCCCGATCAGGGGCGATGATTTGCTGTATCTCGATTTTCTCGGGGCGAATTTCGAAAGGCGTTGATGCTAAGACTTGCGCTTTGGAAATGTACGTTTTTCGGAGATCATCATCGATCAGGAGAATCGGTTTGCTGAGCCCTTCACCACTGCGAGGTTGCTTAAAGGCACCGCCATCGATCGATGGTATTTCAGAGATCATGCCGGGGCCAATTTGCATACCGCTTTGCATCGTGACCAAAAAGCGTTGTTGAGCAAAAGCTGGAGCGGCGAAAAAGATTGCACAGGAGAGATAAAGTCCCCAAAAAAGAATGGCTCGCATTATTTGCTGCTGTGCCATGAATCTGGACGTTGCCAAATGTTGGGGCCGTACCATGGATCGGAATTCCGGGGCGAAAGAGGCGTCCGGGGACGCAAACTCAGGCGGATACATCCCTCAATTATAGCCCTCAATTACTCGTAGGGTCCAATCCAAGATCGATTTGCGGCTGAAAGCACCCGACGTTCTCGTTCGTCCGCGAGTGTCGATTGTGAGGATTGTGCTGTCAGGACTCGGTAGAAATTACTGCAATGGAGATAGCCACATGTCGTAGGAATCCTTGCCGGATAGGTTCCAATTCAGTGGTAAAGTGCTGCGCAGTACTTTGACAGCTAGCTCGAACGAGGTCGTAAGAGGTTCGAGCCCTTCGGCCCAAAACTCGGTTGAACTTGGTGGATGATGCCAGATCACGTTTCGCCAACCATTGAGCACCATTGGATCGGTGTTGTCCAGCAAATAACGTGTTTCCCGAGCCCTCAATGCCAACTGCAGTGGAGATGGGACCCAAGGTGCTACATCGGCGGGTGTGGTTGCAGCAGCAGCGACACGCGGTGAGTTGGCTCCAGCAATTGAGTCTTCCACAGCTCGATGAGCTGAGGCGACGGTATGTTGTGGTTCCGACAACCCCATCCAAACTCTGCCCCACATCATCAAGGCTACGACGGCAACCAAAACGGCAGCATAATTGGGCCAGCGAGCAGACGCATCGCGGTACATCGAAGTTGGCGGCAGAGTGACCGGTGATGCCGTTGTCACCGTTGGCTCCAGCACGGGAGGGAGAACGTGTTTCGCAGTCACACCTTCAGCCGTAGGAAGAGCTTCACTGGCAAATAACACGGGCATAGCCAATAAATACTCAGAGCCTTCCAAGAGTTCATTGCACTCGGCGCAGGTCAACGAATGAGCTACCAATTGCTCATCCAGATGCGGATTTTCGCCCGCATCCAAGCGTTGCTGCCATCGTGCTTCAAACTCATTACACTGCATGTCGTGAAGGCTCCAGGGCTTCTCTTTCTTGTAACTCGCGAATGATCTGTATTCGGGCGCGGTGCACCCAAGTTTTGATGGTTCCCAGGGGAACACCAAGTCGGTCAGCAATGTCTTGGTAACACAACTGATCTCGATGGAACAACAAAAAAGCTTCTCGGTATTCGGGACGCAACGTGGTTAGGGCAAGTTCCAATTCTTCGCGTAAATGCTGCGAGTTGTCCTGCTGCGCTGCGACTTGCGATGTAAAGAAACCTTGCTCGTCGGTGTTGGGGATTCGTTTCCTTCGAGCGAGCATTGTTCGACATCGGTTGCCAGCGATCGTCAATAACCAAGGCTCGAAAGGACGTGATTGGTCCCAGTTATCTAAATGTCGAAAGACTCTGGCGAACGTTTCCTGAACCGCATCTTCAGCGTCATGGCGATGCCCAAGCATTTTGTAGCAAACGCCAAAGACCAACGGATGGAACACCTGGACCAATTGGACCATGGCGGCGTTCTCTCCGCGAAGACATTGCTGGATTAATTCCAGGGATACATTACTCACGGTGGCTCTCCCAGTCGCTGTGGCATGGAACGACGTGGGTAGTTCGTACAGAATCGATCGATATTGCTCGTATTACCTCGATATTCCCGTCGGATTTTCGCATGGTTGCAATTTTCCAGAAAAAATCGAGTGAAAAAGGAGCCCGGAATCGAATTGGATTACCACTTTTGGGTGTGTATCAAAGCTGGCGAGGTCTAGCGCCCGCCAAAGAACTTCTTTAGGGTTTCGTTGGCAGCGTCGCGCGATGAACCGGTCGTTGGGCCGCTGGTGCCTTTGGGAAGCTTTTGGGGAGGCTTCTTGTCGGGACGTTTGAGTTTCGATGAGGTCGAGTCAATTTCTTTGCTATCCCCAGCATCGCTATCGGTATCTTCTTTCTGCGATTCAGCGGAGATGCGGGTGGTGTCATCCAGAACCAATTGACGTGTTTCTGGATCCCCTTTGCTGCGTTGAATGGTGTCCGCTTCTTCGAGCCACTGGCTGATATCGATTTGTTCGAACTTGCTATCGCCAGTCGACGTTTGAGCGGCTCGATCGGCTGCTTCTTTGATGTCTTTGACTTCTGGTTTCTTCGCTCCACCAATTCCAACTTCGATTGCGATTTGGAATTCGAGCTTACCGACACGCAGGATGTCACCATCCTTGAGGATCTTGGCTTTGTCAGCCGAAAGTTGTTTTTCGTTGACAAAAGTGCCATTGCGACTCTTCAGGTCGACCAACAAAACGCGGCCATCTTTTTGAACGATGGCACAATGGCGACGGCTAACGGATTCGCTCTTGGGGCGAAGCTGGCATTCATCGGCACGTCCGATCAAGAATTTATCGGTGTTTACCGCTATCTCTTTGCCTTCGCTACTGCCTGCCAAAACCTTGAGCTTAACCTGCATACCGATGGTCCTTCGACGCTGAGAATAAAGATGGGACTGAGGATAAGTGACGCCCGTGAACGAGGAGAGGATAAGTTACCGGGGCGGCGAGTATGGAATAGTGTAATCAGAGAAAAACGACTAAGCACCTCGCCACTGCAGAACTTTGAAAGACTACACCACGGAGAAAAAACAATCTTCTCTATGGTAACCGCTTTGATGCTGAATATAAACGTCGAATTCCTTCACGGAATCTTAATTTGAGTTCATACTCGTTCGAGCCAAGTAGAAGAGCGATGAATAACTAAGTTTTCGTTCACCAATTCAGGCTCAAAGCTATCGATATTATTCGACGATTGCCAAGTCACGTCAAACCGCTGACCGGCGGACTCCATGATGACCCGCCCAAACGGGGATGGCTCATTAAGGTTTGGTTTTGCGCCGGATGTTGAAGATCCAGGTGCTGGTTTTAGAGGCAACTCCGCTAGACCAGGCAAGACATCGGCAAAGTTACTACGCGCCAGCAAGACGCTTCCGTGCTGCAGCAAACTCCGCTTGCCGCGTCTCTGAGCGCTGCCGATCACCTTCTCGTTCCCGACCAAAATATCGCCTTCGGTTCGACGTTTGAAACACAGAAATGCAGCCGACTTTGAAGCGGGCTCGGATGTCGCTTGCAGGTGAGCGGAAAAGCCCGACCGATTGAGCCACGTCACTAGGCCGTCGTGAATCCACTGATAGAGATTACGCGTCGGGCCCAGTCGAACTTGATCCCAAGGAACCGCTAAGGAATAAGTCCAATCATGATGATGTACGATGGCCCCGCCACCAGTTCGTCTACGCACCACCTCGAAGTGAGAATCGAGGGGCGTGTTGTTCGAATCGTTGTTGGATAGCTGTGGCAATACAACTTGTGCGCGGTAGGCCAACCACTCTTCCCACGGTTGAAAATAACCGAGGGAAAGAGTGGGTTTGGACCAACGATAGATGCGCAAAGCGACTTGTTGATGGATGTCGCACCATTGCAACATCGCATCGTCGATCGCCATGTTTTCAGCCCCGCCTCGAGGCTGATCAAAAATTAGGACGCCGTCCATTTCATCACCGGCTTGCGAGCCGCTGTGACTTCATCGGGGCGACTGATCTTGGTGGTATGAGGTGCTTCGTGTAGCAAATCGGCCGACTCGCCCGTGATGCGGAAGAGCGCTTCTACGAAGGCATCCATCATCTCTTTGCTTTCCGTTTCTGTCGGTTCGACCATCACGGCTTCTGGAACCGTGAGTGGGAAGTAAACCGTTGGTGCGTGGAAGCCAAAGTCCAGCAATCGCTTGGCCAAGTCCATCGCGCTGATGCCCTTTTCCTTTTTGAGGGTTGAGGCGCTGGCGACAAACTCATGCATGCAACGATTGCCATGTGGCACTGGCAGAATGTGACGAACGCGGCTCAACAAATAATTAGCGTTGAGAACCGCATTCTCGCTCACTTCTTTCAGGCCGCTGCCACCGAGTGAACGAATATAGAAGAACGCTCGAAGGAGAACCCCGACATTGCCGAAGAAGCTGCGAACGCGACCGACAGAATCTGATCCACCTTGGTCGAGATAATAGGTGTCGCCTTTGCGACCGACTGTTGGGGCAGGCAAATAAGGTGCCAGGAAATCTCGAACGCAAATAGGACCTGCACCAGGGCCACCGCCGCCGTGAGGACCGCTGAACGTCTTGTGTGGATTGTAGTGCATCATGTCGGCACCGAAATCGCCGGGACGTGTGATGCCCAAGATCGCGTTCATATTTGCGCCGTCAAGATAAATCAAACCACCATGCGAATGAACGATTTCAGCAATCTCTTTGATTTGCGTATCGAACAATCCCAGCGTGCTTGGATTGGTGATCATGAAGACCGCGGTCTTCTCGTTCACTTTGCTGCGAAGATCGTTCAAATCAACCAGCCCGTTCGCACCGCTCTTTACGGTGATCGTTTCAAAGCCAGCCATTTTCGCGCTGGCCGGATTGGTGCCGTGCGAGCTGTCTGGTGCCAACACATTTGGACGATGTTGGCCGAGCTTGCGGAAATGTGCAGCAGCAACCATCAACGCAGCCAATTCACCGTGCGCACCTGCGGCAGGTTGCAACGATACGGCAGGCAAGCCCGAGATTTCAGCGAAATCGTTTTGAACGTTCCACAAAATTTCCAGCAAACCTTGGATAGTTGATTCCGGTTGATAAGGATGAACGTCAACCAATCCTGGCAACGATGCTAAGCGCTCGTTGCGTTTGGGATTGTATTTCATCGTGCAGGAACCGAGTGGATAGAAATGAGTATCCACGGACATGTTCAAGGTAGAGAGGTTGGTGAAGTGACGAACGACGTCTCCTTCAGCCAACTCGGGAAGCGGCGGAGGTGCATCAGCTAATGCGCCTGATGGGAGCACGCTGCCAAGATCTACGTTGGGCACATCGGCTGGTGGCAGCAAGTGGGCGCGGCGACCCGAGCGGCTCAATTCAAAAATCAATTGGGTAGATTTAGTATTACGCATTGGTAACAAAAGCTCCAACAGAAAGATGTTTTAGGGCTGCGACGTATGAGTCCAACTCGCACTTCGTTCGCTTTTCGGTAACAGCGACCAAGAAACAGTCGGAGAGCTCTGGGTACCATTGTCCGAGAGGGATGCCACCCAAAATGCCTTTGCTTTGCAGATATTCAAGGGTTCCAGCGACGTCACCCGATTGATCGCGGACGACAAATTCGCACCATGTTGCTCCGTCAAACGCGATCGAGTAACGAGGGGCACTGGCGATTTGTTGTTTGAGGTAGTGAGCTTTTTGGCCGCACAGCAGAGCGGTTTCTTTAAGGCCTTGTGGGCCAAGGAGCGATAGGTAAATCGCAGCTCTTAGCGCGAACAAACCTTGGTTGGTGCAGATGTTGCTGGTAGCCTTTTCGCGACGAATATGTTGTTCGCGTGTTTGCAATGTTAAAACCCAGCAGCGTTTGCCGGAACGGTCGATCGTTTGGCCGGCGATACGACCAGGCAAGCGACGAACAAACGCTTCACGACAAGCCAGGATGCCGAGGTAAGGTCCACCATATTGCAATGGATTGCCGAGCGATTGACCTTCGGCCACCACGACATCAGCGGACCAATTGCTTGGCTTGTCCAAAATACCAAGACTGATCGCATCCACGCAGGCTACGACAGATGCACCAGCACTTTTGGCTGCTGCCGCAAATGGCTTCAAGTCTTCGACGATGCCGAAAAAGTTAGGTTGAGGCAGGATCACGCACGCGGTCTGGCTATCGATCGCATTGGTCCAGGCTTGTAGATCGAGAGTCCCTTCCGGTGTCGCGACTTCAACGAGTTCCGCGCCGATCCACTGGAAGTAAGTCTTCAAGCACATCCGATATTCGGGATGTAAGCTCTCTGGTACGACAACTTTGCGGCGGCCATCGTTTTGAGCCAAGCACATCAGTGCCGCTTCCACAGTCGCTGAAGCTCCGTCATACAAACTGGCATTGGAAACATCCATGCCTGTCAATTGGCAGATGAGCGTTTCGTACTCAAACATCACCTGCAAGTTGCCTTGGCTCACTTCAGGTTGATACGGTGTGTAAGAAGTGTAGAACTCGCCTCGCGATGCGAGTGAATCAACGACGGCAGGGATGAAGTGGTCATAAGCCCCACCACCCAGGAAGCAGGTAGCCGTTTCAGCACCGAGGTTCTTACCTGCTAACTTCTTCGCATGTTGCGTCAATTCGATTTCCGACAAAGCCGGAGGGATCGCTAAAGGTCGATTCAATCGGAGTTCGCTGGGGATCGATTCGAAGAGTTCGGCAACGCTGGCAGCGCCAATCGCTTGCAACATAGCGTTCCGGTCTTCTTCTGTGTTAAACAGGTAAGCCATAACGTTTCGCTTAAGTTGTAAAAGAACAGTGGGTGACGATAACATCGCACTGAGGAATAGCCGCAGTCGCGAAAAATCATTCACCGATCTCGTCGACCGGTGAATGTTGGTCTAGTCAATGCGTTGAGCGATTAGTGACCGCTAGAGCATTGTTTTTGGTAATCGGCATAGCTTAACAAAGCGCTGGTTTGCGAAGGATCGCTCACTTTGATCTTCACAATCCAACCTTTGGTGTATGGGTCTTCATTGAGAATGGTGAGTTGATCGACCAGTGGAGTGTTGACTTCGATAATCTCGCCTGCCACAGGGAGATAAACAGGACTGACCGCCTTCACGGATTCCACTTCACCGAATTCTTGTCCAGCGGCAAAGGTTTGGCCAACCTTTGGCAAGGCCATGAAAACCAAGTCGGTCAATTGCTCAACAGCGAAAGAAGTGATTCCCACCGTACCGATGGTTTCGCCTCCCACTTGTTCGATGCTGATCCATTCGTGAGTTGGGCAGTAAAATAGTTTTTCCAGGTTCAAGTTCATCAACTCCTATTGGTTGTGGCGATTCAAAGGAAGAGGTTTTCCTATAGGTTTACTTCTTTATTTCCGTTTGTAGAACGGCAATGGTACAACTCGAGCAGCGGCACGGCTGCCACGAATATCGGCTTCAAGCGTTGTGCCTACGGCAGCGAGTGCGGGTGGAACAAAGCCCATGGCGATCGGTGTTTGAAGTGTAGGTGAGAATGTACCGCTCGAAACTCGGCCTACGCGATGTCCATCCATGTCATACAACTCGCTCCCTTCACGAGCGGCGCGGCGACCTTCAATCATCAAGCAGACACGAACCAGCAAACTACCATCAGCTTTTCTGGATCGAATCGCATCCGATCCGATAAAAGTCCGATCTTTCAGTTGTACGGCAAAGCCCAAACCGGCTTGGTAAGGATCGGTTTGCTCATCAAGTTCATGACCATATAGTGGCATGCCGGCTTCAAGACGCAATGTATCACGCGCTCCTAAGCCAGCAGCTTGAATATCGAATTGACGGCCCGATAGCAGAAGATTTTCCCATACACGATTGGCGTCTTCGGCTCGCACGATAAGTTCCAAGCCATCTTCGCCGGTGTAGCCTGTACGACTGACAATGCAAGGCTTTCCAAATTGTTCGGTGACTTTGCCGTTGTAGTATTCGAGCTTGGTAGCGCTCGGAGGCAAAAGTTTCGTGCACGTTTCGATGGCTTTGGGACCTTGTACCGCGATCATAGCGGTCATGTCGGTCACGTCCGTGAATTCTACGTCTGGATAATCGGCGAGATGTGGTTGGATCCACTTTACGATCTTATCGCGATTGCTCGCGTTAACGACCAGTAGAAAATAGTTGCGACCCGATGGGCTCTCGAGGCAATAGACTAAAACGTCATCGAGGATGCCGCCATCTACATTGGTCACCAGTGAATATCGAATTTGACCTATCTGCATATCGCGGACACGGCGTGTTAGCAAATGGTCGAGCAATTCAACGGCTCGAGTCCCTTCGAAACGCAAACGACCCATGTGCGAAATGTCGAACAGGGTGACCTTCTCGCGGGTTGCTTGATGTTCGTTGACAATGGTCGTGTACTGAATGGGCATATCATAGCCCGCGAATTCCGCCATTCTCGCTTTTTGGCTCACGTGCCAGCTGTGCAGAGGGGTCGTGCGAAGCGAGGTGGTCATTATCGTTCTCCAGCCAAGGCTGCATTTTTCATGGAGGGTAACGGAAATGGATCCACCAAACCGAACATGCACTCAAACGTGGGGTACACGAGCGATACGTCGGCTTGGGGTAACCAAGGAATTCGATTGTCAACGATCAACGGAAGTTGCCCATATTGTAACCGGTTGGCAAATCACCGCTAGCACTACTTTGGAAATGTCCCTAATGGGATTCAGGCAACCATAGGTATCAGCGGCGGGGGCGACGTTTTCCCTTGGAGGAATCCCCTTTGCGCTTTACTTGAAACTTGGACTTCGATTTGGGCCCTTTGATTTTCGAGTAACGTGAATGGGTAGTGACCTCGGGGGCTTTGGCGGCGACAAGCATTTTTTCCAGGCGGAACATCAAAACGCGCCGCGGCAAATCAACATGGTCCACGGCGACTCGGACTAAGTCCCCTAACCGGAACTGATTGTTTTCTTTGTTGCCGACCAAGGCATGACCGTGACGCTCGTATCGATAGCGATCGCCAGGCAAACTGTGCACGGTTACAAAACCTTCGGCAGGCAGTTGCGTTCCTCGGACATTGAAGCCTTCTGAATTGACCGATGTGATCACTCCTTCGAGCGACTGACCGATTCGGCGACTAAGAAAATGAAGTAGCTTCACTTTGATCAATTCGCGTTCTGCAAATTCTGCATTCTGTTCGGCGTCGGAACATTGTTGCCCGAGTCGAATCAAAACGGGGATCGGTTCTACCGCATTCTGTTGATCGAGGATTCGCTGCACCGTGCGATGAATGGTGAGATCAGGGTAACGGCGAATCGGGCTGGTGAAGTGACAATAATGGGTCATGTCCAGCGCATAATGGCGTTCGAGTTGCGGTTGATAAATGGCTTTGCTCATCGATTTGAGAATGGCATAGTTCACCGCATATTCCATCGTCTCACCGCGGACGCTTTCGATGATCTTCTGCAATTCGAATCGATCTTCGATATTCTTGAAAGGGATACCGAGGTCTTCCAAGAACTCATGCAAGCGACGGAGTTTTCGCAATTCGGGCATCGGATGAGCTCGTCGCAAAAACGGAATCTTCAAATCGTCGAGCCAAGTAGCGACAGCTTGATTGGCCGCCAACATAAACTCTTCGATGATCTGATGGCTTTCGGTATGCACTTGAAGATGCGCACCTTTGACTTTTCCGCTGCGATCTAAATCGATCTTTACTTCTGGCAACGATAATTCCAGTGCACCTTGTGTCAGTCGACGCCGCCGGAGGACCATGGCAAGTTCATACATATCGCCCAGCAATTGATGGATTTCAGGCTTAAGGCGTTTTTTCCAATCTTCTCGATCGACCAAGAATTGATCGACTTGTTCATAGGTGAGTCGTTGGTGATTGTGGATCACACTATTGAAGACTTCGGTGTGCAGGACTGTTCCTGCGTCATCCATTTCGATCAAGACGGTTTTCGTCAATCGATTCTTGTGAGGTTGCAAGCTTGCTAGATGGTTGCTGATGATTTCAGGCAGCATGGGGATCACGCGATCCGGCAAATAGCAACTGGTAGCGCGGCGTCGTGCTTCAAGATCAAGTTTCGAACCGGCAGGCACAAAGTGAGCGACATCAGCGATATGGACCAATAATTCCCAATGTCCCACTTCGTTCTTGGATAACGAAATGGCGTCGTCGAAATCGCGGGCATCAAACGGATCGATGGTGAGTGTGGGGATAGCCGTTAGATCGCGACGATCGCGAGGTATCTCTTCTTGATATTGATCGGCGGTCTCGCGGGCTTGTTGAATCACTTCAGCAGGGAACTCTTCTTGCAGTCCGTATTGCCGCATGACAGCCAGTGTGTCGACGGCCGGGTTTTGACTGCTACCGAGAACTTCCAGGATGATGCCTTCCCCTTGGACACCTGCTTCAGGGAAGCGGACCAATTCGATGATGACTTTATCGTTGTTCTCGAGCGGGAGCCCGCGGATGTCGCCGACCAAGATCGGCAGTCGCAATGAAACGCCATCGAGCCACGCGATCGGTTCGCCCTGTTGTAGCTGAAAGGTGGCTGAGAATTGTCGACGATGGCGTTCTAGTACAGATTCGATGTGCCCCTCATAGTCGCTGTTACTGCGTGTGCTGCGGAGTAAACGCACTTCGACGAGGTCGCCATCCAGCGCGCTACCCACTGAACTGGCAGGGATGAATATATCTTCAGTGGGTGTCATTTTTCCACCCGGAACGGGGCGCACAAAACCATACCCCGCAGCCGCAGAGCGGAAGGTTCCCTGAATGAACTTTCCTCCTTTGCCACTCTCGCTCGATTTTGTGGTTTCGAGATTCTCCCCCTCTAAATCTTCGCTATTTCTCTTGTTTGTTGCGCGCACGGGTGGTTGAGTCTCTTGCGGGGACACCAAATGATTGGCTCCGTACACGAGTTGTCCTTGTTGGACGAGGCGTTTTATCGTGCGGATCAATGTGCGATAATCGTCTTCGGGCAAATCCAATTGTCGCAGGATGACTTTCGGTTTAACCGGCTGATAATTTGTTCGATATACATGTTGCAAGATCCGCTCAGCCAATTCCGGATTCTTCATCGTGACTCCTGACGTATGGGATATGCCATCGGGTATGATGGGGTTCGGTTATAATGGATTAAGGAACCGGTTGAGGTTCCCAGTTTGACAGCTCGTGCCGTGAAAGACGCAAGCCATGATGGAAGAAGGTTCAGGAAAAAATTCAGGTTCGGCTCATCGTGTACTCCTCGTCGACGATGACGTGGAGATTGTGGAATCGATGCGGTTTGCGTTGGAAAATGCGGGCTTTCAAGTGTTGGTCGCTCGCGATGGCAACGAGGGAATTGCCATGATCGAGCATCAATCGCCCGACGTTCTCATTTTAGACATGATGATGCCCAAACGCAGCGGATTTTTGGTCCTAGAGCAATTACGTCGTTCGCCCACCAACCCTTTACGTATCATTATGATCACTGCCAACGAAGGGAGTCGTCATAAGGCATATGCGGAAATGTTGGGTGTAGACGAGTATATTCGCAAACCGTTCCCAATGGAAAAATTGGTGGAAACTGTGCGAAGTTTGCTGAAAAAGCCAGCTGAAGGTTAGACCATTCCGGCAGCTTTGGGGTTCAGTTATCTGTTCGGATGTATATGTTATTGGCGTTTGGGGGCAAAAGAGATGGTAGAGGAATCGGCCTCGGAACGATATCTCGCTAGCGCTCGCAATTGTTTCCTGGTGGGAGCCGTTTTGGCGGGATTGGCCGTCGGCTTGGGGGCCTATCATGCCCATGGGCTGCAAGGCTTGTTGGAGGCACGCGGTTTAGAAGCCGATGTGGTTCTCAAGCGCTTAGGGAATTTTGAAGTTGGTGTCCGCTATCAGTTTTATCATGCACTAGCCTTTATCGCGTTCGCGGGTCTGTCGGCCTCATTTTGGAGTCGCCCATTTAAGCTCGCAGTCTCTTTGATGGCTGTTGGGACAGTTGTTTTTTCTGGCAGTCTTTATCTGCTGGTCTTTTTGAATCTGCCGGTGATGGGCGCGATTACGCCGCTGGGTGGGGTAATGCAAATCGCTGGCTGGATCGTAGCGGCCGTCGCTGCGCGAGTCAGTAGAAAGTAGAGAGGGGTGAGTTGAGTAGAGAGCCCGCTCGTTTAACCCGTACACCGAAGGTTTGGCCGCGTTGGACTCGATCTCTTGTAGAGCGTTCATCACGATGACGATGATGACGCAGGATACGAGCTGCACTTGCGTTGCCGAAAACTTACGCGGTGAAGTTCGTAGCTCTTACTTCGTACTTCGTAATTCGTCGTCGTAATTCGTGATCGTGCTCGTGCTCGTGATCGATTCGCCGCGACTCGACGGTTCTGACATCCTGATAATTGAAATTACGTCCACAAGGAATGTATCGGCGTTGGACTCGATCTCTTGTAGAGCGTTCATCACGATGACGATGATGATAACGCAGAATACGAGCTATTCTCGCGTTGCCGAAAACCTACGCGGTGAAGTTCGTAGCTCCTACTTCGTACTTCGTAACTCGTCGTCGTAATTCGTGCTCGTGATCGATTCGCCGCGACTCGACGGTTCTGACATCGCGATAATTGAAATTACGTCCACAAGGAATGTATCGGCGTTGGACTCGATCTCTTGTAGAGCGTTCATCACGATGACGATGATGACGCAGAATACGAGCTACTCTTGCGCAGCCGAAAACCTACGCGGTGAAGTTCGTAGCTCTTACTTCGTACTTCGTAATTCGTCGTCGTAATTCGTGATCGTGATCGATTCGACGACGAATGACGATGACGATGACGATGACGAATTACGATGACGAATTACGGTGACGACGACGAATTACGACGACGAATTACGAATTACGAAGTACGAAGTAGGAGCTACGAGCGCTCAGCGACGAGTCAAAAACATTTCTTGTTCTGCTTCGGCGCTCCTATACGCTATTTTCCTACCCCAGCCGCTTCCAGGAATTTCTCCGGATTGCTACCAAGTCTCAGAAGTGTTTCGTCGAACGATTTTCCTTGACGCAACGACTTGATAAACTCATCCAACATCTTGCGGTTCGGTTCGGTCATTGCCATCGAGACTCGCAAGCCGATCAAAGCTGCTTGTTCTTCACCAACTTGATTGTCGACTACCGCTTTTGCGGACGGAGCACCACTGACAGCGGCCATTACGCCTTGGTTCCACTGGGCAACCCGTGGATCATCTTTGCCGACGATCGAGCTCACAGCACCTCGGGCCACGCCTTCTGAAAACCAGAAGGGAACGCCATTCATGCTCGACAAGCTGAGTCCCAGCATGCCTTGGATCAGTTGGCCCTTGATTTGATCATCGGTTGCGCTGGGCGAATATGCTAATGCGGTGTAAGCATCTAGGACTCGGCCACCCCAATGGTTCGACCAATCGGTTGGTAACGAGCGTTTTTCAACCATCGTACCGAACTCGGTATAGTCGTAACGTTGTTTGAATGCGTAGATGATGATGCCACCCTTGAGTAGTGGTTGGCCTCGTTCTGTCTTGAGATATTTGTTGGCATCTTCCAAGGCCTTTTCCGCAATGCCTAAGATGCGCTGAGTGGCTGCGTCGCCAACATTCGAGAGCACCATGATGTCGCCCTTCTCGGCTCGATTGGCAGTCTCGTTGGCCATCGCCAACTTCCATTGTTCCAAGGCTCGTTCACGGCGTCGGACCATCAGGTCTTCGTGTGTAGCTTTTTTCATCCAGGCCAAGTTAACGACTTGATCAATGGGTGTGGTTCCTTCCGGTCCATCGAACTTAGCGCCTTCTTTGATCCAGGTTGCAATCTTGGCGATATCGACGTCGGCTAAGGGAGGACGACCACCGGCAGGCATGCGTTGACCACCGACGCCTTTGAGCATGCGAATCAATGAGCTATCGTCCGGTTTGCCGGGGACAACAATCGGTCCACCGTCACCGCCGCGGAGCAGTTGTTGGAACGTGTCCATTGTCAAGTTGCCCGATGCGCGCATCGCACCGATGTGGCAACCTTTACAATTCTCAACCAACAGCGGCGCGATTTCATTGGAGAAGCTTACCGTTTCCGAGCCAGTTGCTCGAACAAGTGTGGGGGCTGCATTAGCAGGAGCCGCACCTTCGGGAAGAAGCGTCTTGAGGTTCGCGTTAGCGTCGGGACCATCGAACTTGGCACCCTCGGTGATCCACGTCTTGAGGTCGGCTAGTTGTTCCGGTGAGATTCGACCTCCACCGCGCGGCATATCGCCCGATTCAATAACTTCGACAAATCGGCTCCCTACTGGGTCACCTGGGAAAATGACTTTGCCAGCGGTGCTACCATTCATCAACGCAGTGAAGGTTGCCATGTTAAAATTTCCGCGACTGCCATCGACGTGACAGCGACCGCAGGATGCGACCAACCAGGGGGCGAGTTTCTTGCTAAAGGAAATGCCACCTGCAGCAGCCATTGCTGGTTTCTCTGGAATCTTCCCTTCCGCAATCTCTTCCCAAGTGGGAAGTGGATCCAGCGTGTATCCTTCGAGCTCTAGCATCGCATGAGCCCGTTGAATCGATTTGTATGGTGCTTCCAAACGTCGGGTTATGTTCTTGTCACCGAGCTTGGCCAATTCGATGAGTTCAGCTTGAGACTTCTTGATGAGCTCGACCGAAGAATCGAACTCACCTGCCTTAAAGGCTTTGCCCGCGTCGGTAACTTGTTTGGTGACGGCCCCAATTTGCTTGGTGATTTCGGCCTTGCTCATTTCGGGCTTGTCTTGTCCGTAGGCCCAGGTGGCACCGGCGGTGAGCAAAGCCCAAAACATGGCTGATTTAAGGTTTCGCGAGCGAAGGGTTCCAAAAACGTTAAGTCTCAACAATTTCATGGGATCTTACCGGAAACGAAGCCAAGCGGAGAATCGAGGCAAGGACGGCCGACGAACCTTTAGCCTACTAAGGATAGCGGTCTGAGGGAACGGTTGTACTCTCCACAATGCGTAATATGTGGCGCTGTGGTAAACCGATTTGACTATAAAACGGGAGAAATCGCTGCAATTTGGCGGTTTGGAGAGGTTAGTTGTTGTCCAGCCACCGAGCCAAAACAACACCCAAGGCAATGGCAGCCACAAACATGATCGTAAGCCCCACGATAATCAGCCAGCGGCTCATCTTGGGAGCTGGGGCAGCAGCAGGGGAGGGGGGGGCCGGACGGGAAACGGTAGGGGCCACCTGGGGAGCCGCTGCCGCAGGTTTGGGCTGAGCTGCCGCTGATGGCTGTTGGACGTTGGAACGCTTAGCCGCTCCTCCCGAGGGTAGCTTTTTAGCGATTTCAGCTTCCAAGTCGATGGTGCTGCCCACTGAAGAGTCGGCGTTTTGGAATGATACGGGCAACATGACGCCACTATCTGAGGACGACAAATTCGATCGCGATCGTCCACCCATTGTGTCGCCGCCGGCATTGTTCACCGTATCGACTTCACCTGCGGATCGACGCGCCCCGGAACCCGAACGATCGGTCGAAACTTCTGTTCCTAACCCAATTGAAGAATCGATTCCTGACCTCGAAGCCCGAGAGGCGACTTCCTTCTTGTATTTTTCTAGCCACTGTTCCAACACATCGGCCACCGCGTTGCAGTTGGCGTAACGGAACTTAGGATCCTTTTGGATCATCTTGAAGCAAATGCCTTCGAGTTCACCTGGCACTTCAGGCCGTTCAGCGCGAATGTCGGGTGGCATCGTGGATTGGTGTTTGGCGATTCGCTGCGCAATTGTCCCTTCAGGAAACGGCGGATGACCCGTCAAAAGAAAATACATCGTGCAGCCCAAGCCATAAATGTCCGCACGCGCGTCAACCGTATGGCTGTTGAGAGCTTGTTCCGGCGCGAGATAATCGGCCGTTCCCAAAACCTTATCGTTGTAATCAATCGTTAGTGAGGCTTGACTATCATCGGAAAACAAAGCCAAGCCGAGGTCGAGCAATTTGATGACCCCATCGCTGTTTACCAGTAGGTTGGCTGGTTTTACGTCGCGATGAATCAGGCCAACATCATGCGCATGTTGCAGGCCGCGAGCAGCCTGAGCGATGTAGGTGGCGACGAGACCAAAGTCCAGAAATTTTTTATCAGGCTGGTCTTTGTATTTATCGAGGCGGCGTTTGACCATCGTTTGTAGGTCGGCGCCATCCACATATTCCATCACGATATAGTGCGTGTCATTTTCCTGGTCGATATCAAACGCACGCACGATGTTCGGATGATTGAGCGCCGCAATCGCTTTGGCTTCTAATTGAAAACGAGCCAAATACGAGCTATTGCCTAAGCGACTCTTGGGCAAAACTTTAATGGCTCGCTTGTGATGCATCGCTCGATGCTCAGCGAGATAAACACTGCTCAT
>JAFLCP010000015.1 GCA_017303505.1 Planctomycetota bacterium
GCGAAATGCGACACGGCCACGTTTAAATTGCTCGTATCCTTCATCCAACCAGGGTCGAGTATCGCCACCCATAAACTTGTCGACGATGTGATAGCAGAGAGCCTCGGAGATACCGGTCATGCTGTTGGTTAGCACGACCACGCCCAGCTTTTTGTCGGGAACCAACATGGTTTGCGAATACATACCATCGTAACCACCGCCATGTGCTACGATCTTCGCGCCCTTATAATCCGAGAGCGCCCAGCCCAATCCATAAGCCCGAAAATGGGTCGACGGAAATCGCTGGTTATATCGAGCGGTGACTTTCAATGGGATATGCGATTCCCACATTTCGTAGGAGTTCGCCTCGCTAAACAAGCGTTTCGCATTATCTCCTTCTTTCTGCGCCATATCGCCACGAGCCAATTGAACTAACATCCATTTGCTCATGTCGTCAGAGCTTGAGATGATGCCACCTGCTGCAGCCATCGTGTCCCAATTCACCCATTCGATCGGCTCATTGCGATCGACAAACGATTTATGAGGTGTCGCAAAATTCCCTTGCGTTACCAAGTCGCGAACGGAAACCACACTGCGATTCATGTCGAGCGGCTTCAAGATTCGTTCGCTCACAAACTCTTGCCATGATTTGCCACTGGCAGCCCGAATCACTTCACCCGCGGCTAGGTACATCACGTTCGAGTAGCCGTAGTCAGCGCGGAACACACCTTCAGGTGGAAGATGTCGCAGTCGCTTGAGCAATTCAGTAGGCGAATAAGGAGTTCCATACCATAACAAGTCACCGCTGAAAGTCCCTAAGCCGCTGCGGTGACATAACAGATCACGGATGCGCAAATCTTGACTGACGGTGGGATCATAAAGTTCAAGCCAAGGTAGATGATCTTGGACTCGGTCGTCCCAACGCAACTTACCTTCTTCGACCAAGATCGCGATTGCCGCTGAAGTAAACGCTTTGCTATTGGAGGCGATAGCGAAAAGGGTATGGCGATCAACGGGATCGTCGGTGCCAACTTTTTTGGTGCCATAACCTTTGCTGAGAATCAACTTACCATCTTTGACAATGGCAACGGCCAGTCCGGGGACTTGCCATTTCTCACGCGCCGCTTCGATCGCTTTATCGATTTCAGCGAGCTCAGCAACGGTGGTATCGATCCATTGCGAATCATTCTGTTTGGCTTGCAAGATGGTGACATCGGGTCGAACGATCGACGGTGGTTCAACCGCCGCTTCCTGCGCCTGTAACATCGTCGTTGAAACGCTGCTCCAGGCCAACACACCGCTCGACAACATCGAACCAATTAAACGACGCCAATATTGAAACCGATTCCGCATGTTGCACTCACTTGTACGCCCAAAACTGAAGTCTGCCCCAACTATTACTTTTTGCCGTTGGATCGACGACCGCGCAACACAGGGTCGGATTCACCTAACCACCAGCGCGGCTTCCACACACCGTGCTTCAGTCCAAACTTGGACTTAGCAACTTCACTGATGATACGGGTAATTTCTTCGGGCGAATCGCTCACGATAAAGCGATCCAGATCTGCGCGGTCAATCGTTTTTCCTTCGACCATTTTAGTCTGAAGAAAATCGAGCATGGGCTTCCAGTAGTCGGTTCCCGATAGAACAATCGGAAATTCTTCAACTTTGCCCGTTTGGACCAACGTGGCAATTTCGAATAATTCATCCATGGTGCCGTAGCCACCAGGCATGGCCACGAATGCGTATGAGTATTTGGCCAACATCATCTTGCGGATGAAGAAATAGCGGAACTCGACAAACGCATCGAGATAAGGGTTGGGATGCTGTTCCATGGGCAACACGATGTTGCATCCGACGCTTCGCCCACCCACATCTTTTGCTCCGCGGTTAGCAGCCTCCATAATGCCTGGCCCGCCTCCCGTCATCACCGTAAAACCGGCTCGAGCTAGCGAGGCGCCCACTTCTCTGGACAATTTGTAATAGGGATGGTCTTCTTTGTACCGTGCGGAACCAAAGACGGTGACACAGGGCCCGACAAAGTGCAGCTTACGAAAACCGTGCAAACATTCCCCAAAAATTCGAAAGGCCCGCATCAGTTCTTTGAAGCGAGATTGCGGTCCCTCCAAGAGCCTCTGTTCGTCCATTTGCTTAGGACCGAGGTTTTGCGAAGCGGGGGAGGAAAATCGGTGTGGGTCGATAGGAGCGTTCATCTACGGGCTCGGTTTACAATAGTTCGAAAAATGCGTTTCGATTTTGGCCAGTTTAGGGGCTGAGTTTTGAGGGCGTGCCGCCCTAGCTCAAACATGGGTCACAGACTGCGATTTCGACGGGTTTACGCTCCGGTTTGGGGGTAGTTTTGCCCAATTTCGACGGCAAAAACCATCTATTTCGATCGTGTGGACCGTATAATGAGACTTCCAAAGGATTTACGTTGCCCCTGGGGGATAGTTCGGCTACATTATCGACACCTTAGTGGCCGAAAAAGATCCCTAAGCCCTACCGTTTTTCCCCACCCAGCCCCCGCATCCTTCCCTAGGTAGCCAGCCAATGTGCTGTCAGCTCCCAAACATGCTGCGCCACACCTGCTTGACCTCCGTCGCTTTAAGGCGACCAACGGTTGGCCGTTCTCTCATTTCGTGCATGGCGTTGCTTGTTCTCTGGTTTGGTTCGTTTGCATTAGCCACTGATACCAACCAACGCGAAACATTTGAACTCGACATCGAACCGATCCTCACCGCTCGCGGCTGTAACTCCGGCCCATGTCATGGAAAGTCGGGGGGCCAAAATGGATTTGCTCTTTCCCTGTTCGGCTTTGATCCTAACTTTGATTACGAAGCGATTGTCAGGGCAGGGCGGGGACGCAGAGTTTCTTCATCAACACCTGACTATAGCTTGTTGCTGTTGAAAGGTACCGCTGAAGTTCCTCATGGCGGTGGCAAAAAACTAGAACGCGACTCGGAAGATTTTGCCACAATTGTTCGCTGGATCAACAACGGTTTTCCGCGCTCAACGTCGTCTGATCGACAACTGACACAAATCACGTTTGATCCGCCACCACATGCGATGAGTGCGGAATCAAAAGAAGCCTTGAAAGTTATAGCGCATTACAACGACGGTTCGACTCGCGATGTCACGACCAACTGTTCCTTCCAATCCAATGAACCCGCCATCGTCTCAGTGAAGTTTGATGGAAGCTTGCAAGCAGGTAAGTTCCCAGGTGAAGCCACGATCATGGCGCGATACATGGGTCGCATTGCAACTTGGAATACATCCATTCCTCGCCCGAACCCCATTAGCGCAGATCAATATGCAGCTTTGCCAGTCAACAACTTCATCGATGCTGCAGTATGGAACAAACTTAAGCAACTCAACATATTGCCGAGCGCATCTGTGGGCGACGCAACGTTCATGCGCCGAGCTTACTTGGATGTTATCGGTCGCGTACCCACAGCTGAAGAAGTTGAATCCTTTCTCAACGATTCCAATCCCAACAAACGCACAACGCTTATCGACACCTTGCTTGATCGGCCCGAGTATGCGGACTTCTGGGCGAACAAGTGGGCGGATCTTCTGCGTCCCAATCCTTATCGAGTGGGAATCAAAGCGACCATGTCGCTAGACCACTGGTTGCGAGATGCCTTCCGTCAAAATTTGCCACATGATGAATTCGCTCGTCGCCTTATCACGGCCCGTGGCAGCACGTGGCGAAATGGAGCCGTAACAGTCTTTCGGGATCGTCGTTCGCCAGATGAAATGGTGACGATGATGAGCCAACTCTTTTTGGGCATTCGTCTTGATTGTGCGAAATGTCATCAGCATCCGTTTGAAGTGTATAGCCAAAAAGACTTTTATTCCCTAGCGGCGTATTTCTCCAAGGTGGGCTACAAGGGGACTGGCTTGTCGCCGCCGATTTCGGGTGGAGAAGAGATTGTCACTGTTTCTAATCGAGGAGAAGTCAAACATCCGCGCACAGGCGAAGTACTTGCTCCAGCACCTTTGTATGGCAACAGCCAACCCATCGCGGAGAACGAAGATCCACGCGATGCGTTTGTGCGTTGGTTAACGGCACCCGATAATGCCTATTTCCATCGAGTGGCCGTAAATCGAGTCTGGGCTGATTTGTTTGGGGTCGGTATCGTCGATCCGGTTGATGACTTGCGAGCCACAAATCCCCCTAGCAATCCCGAGCTGCTCGATGCACTCGCAGAACAATTTCGCAAAGATGGTTTGGATCAGAAGAAACTTTTGCGATGGATTATGACTTCGCATGTTTATTCACTCTCCTCCATACCAAACGAATCGAATGCGTCGGACATTCGAAATTTCTCGCGTCATTATCGCCAACGCTTACGAGCAGAAGTGATGGCCGATGCCATCGTTGATATCACCGAAGTTTCGACTCACTATCAAGGCATGCCCGAAGATGCGCGAGCGATGCAAATCTGGACACATCGCAGTGAATCCGATTTCCTCGATGCTTTCAGTCGTCCCGATCCGAATCAAGATCCACCTTGCGAACGCATGACCGAAGCGACGGTCGTTCAAGCGTTGCA
Source organism: Planctomycetota bacterium (assembly GCA_017303505.1). Classification (GTDB taxonomy): domain Bacteria; phylum Planctomycetota; class Planctomycetia; order Pirellulales; family Pirellulaceae; genus JAFLCP01. The sequence goes on from JAFLCP010000015.1 coordinate 4,536, forward strand.
CTTGATGAATTCGAATCGCTTGCAAGAAAAACTGAGCAACGACAATGGCCGAGCTGCTCGCTTAGCGGCAACGGATATGCCACCCGATGCGCTGGTGAAGAACATCTATTTAACGATTTACAATCGACCACCTACGGCAGAAGAATTGATGACCATTTTGCCAGAGTTTTCGGTAGCCGAACGCACTCGACGGCAAGTGATTGAAGACATCATGTGGTCGTTGATCAACACGCCCGAATTCATTTACAAGGATTGAGCAGGGAGAAGCAAAGATGCGACAAGAAAAGGTATGGTTGAGTCTTCCGCTGCAACGTCGTTCCTGTTTGCAGTTGGGTATTGCCGGCCTAATGGGCGGAAGTTTCTTTGACCTCTTCCGACTGACCAAAGTCGCAGCGGCCAGTGACTCAGGCAACGATGCTGGTAAGCCTGCTAAGCGTCCTACAAGCTGCATTCTGATTTGGATGGATGGTGGCCCAACCCACTTTGAAACCTTTGATCCAAAGCCAGAAGCACCTGCCGAAATTCGAGGGGAATTCAAACCGATCTCGACCAATGTAGCGGGCATACAGATCTGCGAACATTTGCCCAAACTTGCCAGTATGGCGGACAAGTATGCGATCGTTCGCTCGGTTTGCCACAACCAAGGCAATCATGGTGCTGGTAACCATTACATGATGACCGGTGCACCTCCACGCATTCCGGTTGGCTGCGGTGCGTTTGTGAGCTTTCATCCTAGCATGGGCTCAGTAACAGCCTACGAGCGAAGTGCCCCACACGGTTTGCCATCCTACTTTAGTATGCCCAGTATGTCGCGATCAGGCGGCCCGAATTTCTTGGGAGCGAAGTATGCTCCGTTTGTGGTTAGCGACGATCCGAACAACAAGAACTTTCGCGTACGCGATTTAGCGCTGCCACGCGGCCTTGAAGAACCGCGTTTTCAATCGCGTCGCAAGTTGCGTGAGATGCTCGATAAACTTCCACGTATTGAAGAGGCCTCGGCCGTTGATCCGGTGCAGGCGATTGACGAATATTACGAGCAGGGCTATCAGCTGGTGACAACGCCTGAAGCTCAAAAAGCTTTTGATATGCAAAGTGAATCCGATGCAACTCGCGACGCATATGGTCGAAATTCATTTGGGCAACGAGCTTTATTGGCGCGGCGTTTGATTGAAGCGGGCGTGCCGTTTGTCACTTTATATGACGGTGGGTGGGATCATCATTCCGATCTTTTCGGTGCGTTGAAGACTCGCCTACCATCATGGGACCAAACGGTAGCTGCGTTGATCAACGATCTCGATCAGCGAGGTTTGCTCGAAACGACGATGGTAATTGCACTGGGCGAATTCGGTCGTACTCCAAAGATCTCAACGCTCCCAGGACAAAGCAAACCAGGTCGCGATCACTGGGCCAGCGCCATGTCGATTCTATTTGCCGGCGGTGGAACGCCAGGTGGCCAAGTGATTGGTGCCACTGACCGCCTCGGTCATTCGGCTGTCGAGCGAGTTCTCTCGCCAGAGAATTTTGTTTCCACTGTGTATCACAAACTGGGAATCGATCCTTCCAAGATTTACCATTCTCCGTCAGGTCGCCCGAATCTGTTGGTGAGTGATCCAACACCTATTCGCGAATTGATGGGCTAGCCTGTGCCGAAGACGAACCAGATGAACCGACATTTTCACATCAAGATTTTTACTCTCATCTGGCTGTCCCTGAGTGGCGTATTAGCGATGGCAGAAGCTCCATCGCTAACTCGGCTCTACCCCTGTGGTGGTTGTGTAGGTACAACCATTACAGTGACTGCAACGGGCAAATTCGCGACGTGGCCGGTACAGGTCGATTGTTATCCTGCCCATGTGCAATGGAAGCCTCTTTCCGAAAATGGAAAGTTCGAAGTCACCATTCCTCCTGATGCTCCTTCCAGAATTTATCTGGTCCGTTTCTACACGCCGGAAGGGAGCAGTGTTGTCAAGCGATTCTTGGTCGACGATGTTCCCTGCCAAATGGAGACGGAACCGAACAATCTGATCAAGAGTGGCAACCCGATTGAGACTGTGCCACGACAGATTTTTGGCGTGTTGCAAAAAGGAGGTGATGTCGATGCGTATCGCGTCTCGCTCAAAGCTGGTAGCACTCTTGTGGCAACACTTGATGCGCAAAAATGGCTGCAATCTCCTTTAGACGCATTGATTCAATTAGCCGACGAACGCGGCAATGTAGTCGCCGAAAACATCGACACACACAATTTAGATCCGCAGCTTTCGTATACGGTCAAGAAAGACGGAGTTTATGCACTGCGAGTGATGGGCTTCCCTGAGGCACCCGATAGCACGATTAGTTTTGTGGGTAACGACAATTGCCAGTATCGACTCACGTTAACCACCAGCGGTCATATGGAAATGGCGTTTCCGCTGGCCATTTCTCTGCAAACCCCAACTGCCATTAAACCTCTAGGTTTAGGATTACCTGAAAACTTCAGCCCCTGGACACAAACTGCGAGTGCCTTGGGTGAGTTGAATCTGAATCATCCATTGGCGACTGGACAGGCATCCATTCCTGTTGTCGCTCATCCTGTCTATTCGGAACCCATTATTGAAGAAGCGAAAGCGGTTTCACCTCCGCTGGGCTTGTGCGGTGTAATTCGTGAACCGAAGCAGCAAGACCTGTGGTGCGTCAGCTTAGAAAAAGACAAAACGTATCGCTTTGAAGTCGAAAGTCATAACATTGGCTCGCCGCTCGACCCGATCATTCGCTTGCTTAATGCGGAAGGTAAAGAGGTTCAAAAGGTGGATGAGAGCAATGGCAACCGCGATCCAAATTTTGTCTGGAAAGCGAATGCCACCGGCGTGTTCAAACTTATTGTTGAAGATGCCGAGGGCTTCCATGGACCATTTCACTTTTATCGAGTTTTCATAAAACCGGTGGAACCCAATGTCATCATCAAGGGTACTGTCGATCATGTGGAAGGAGAAGTTGGTAAGCCCATCGAAGTGAAACTAACCGTAGAAAGAACCGATGGGTTTGCAGAGGTATTGGAGGCAGAATGGGTTGCGGAGCCCGCCTACCCGTTGCCAGCGAATTGCACAGTTACCAGTTCGGTCTCGGATAAAGAAGGGGAAAGCGCTAAAGAGTTGAAGTGGACGCTTCAATCACCCACCGCGCTCTCACAGGCGATCAGACTCCAAATTCGCTCAAAAGCGGACCCAAATCGCACCTTTCCCGTTACGTTCGGAGATGAAAAAGCCCCCAACCTCTGGCTAACCGTTACCCCTCCCAAGTAAAACAATATGGGCTGCACAGCCCGTTTGATTGGACCTTTTCTACCAACCTACCTCGAGGGGACAAGGGTGATGTTACGCTCTTTCCATACCCAAAATCGATATTCGCAAGTTCTGGCATGTCTGTTGGTTCTTTTTGCATGGGTTTCGCTCACCTTCCTCCAGAAGACAATGGGGCAGGAAAGCTCCGAGTCCACCAAGATCGAGATCCCAGCTTGGATCAATGATTCAACGACACCAGCAGACCTGTTGCCGGACTCCGTTGCCCTCTACGCAGAAGTTGCTCCGTTTGAAACCTTATGGAATCAACCGATTCGTGAACGAGTCTTCAATTCGGAGTTGATGCAAACGATTCTCAAGAATCCTGACTTGTCCAAGGCCAAAGATGGAATCCGTTTAGCGGAAGTGACACTCGGCAAAAAGTTACCGGTCTTGTTGCAGGAAATTAGCCAGGGTGGTGTCGTGATCGCCGTAGATCGAGCTAAAGATACTGCCGCACTTTTTGTCGCGGGCAAAGATGCCGCTGAACAACAAGAGATAGCTCGCAAGCTGATGAAGAAAGCAGCTCAGTTGCAGGGGCTTGAAAACGATGAATTACCAGCGACTGATTACCGTGGTATTTCAGCCTACCGCTTGCCTCAAGGCGGCTTTGCATTGTTGGGCAAGTGGGTCGTAGTGGTCAATAAAGGTGAACTTGGTAAAGAGATCATCGATCGTTTTTTGGATGGCCCCAAAGATAGCTTGTCTCAGTCCGAGAAGTACCAACAAGCGAAAGAACAACATCAGGCTCGACGTTCGCAATCTTCTACATCCGCATTAGCATGGCTGTTCGTCGATGTCGATGTTCTGCGTGAAGCGGGCGTTGCCAAGAAAGTGCTTCAGGAAAAGCCGGACGACTTCGGCGCTGAGCTATTGATCGGTGGTCTGTTCAATATCCTGCGTAACACGCCACAACTAACTGCCGAACTGACGGCTACTTCGGAAAAGGTATCGCTCGCGGTTGCTACGCCGTTTGATAAGGCGTGGGTCTCTGAAGCGGAACAATTCTTCTTTGGCCCTGACGTCAGAGGAAACGCCTTACCACCACTCGAACTTCCCAACACTCTAGGAACGGTAACCACTTATCGCGACATCAGTTCGCTGTGGCTCTATGCAGGTGACTTGTTCGGTGAAAAAGTCAATGACCAATTAGCTCAAGCGGAAAGCACACTAACCACACTCTTTTCTGGCAAGGACTTTGGCGAAGATATCTTAGGTGCGTTTCATCCCGAAGTGCGTATGGTCTCAACGGCAGCAAGTTTCGAAAAAGACCAACCGGTCCCAGGGGTACAAGTTCCTGCCTTTGCATTGATAGCCCAGATGAAAGAGCCTGAGAAGATGCGCAAAGAGTTGAAACGCATCTTCCAGAGCTTTATCGGCTTCGTGAACGTTGCTGGTGCTATGAACGGACAACCACAATTTGATCAAGATATGGATAAAGTTGGCAATGCCGATCTCTTGATCGCGCGTTACGCTTGGGATGATTCCCATCCAGAGTCCAAGGAGATTCCTATTCAATACAACTTCACCCCCTGCCTTTTGATTCTGGGAGATTACATGGTTTTGTCGAGCACCGAAAAACTGGCTCGCGACCTAGTCGAACCGCTTCAAAAGGAAGCTCAGTCCAGTAAAGAATTACTGGCGATTAAGCCAGACAGTCCTGTTCGCAATACTTACTTGCAGTTCACTGGAAGTGGCATCAGTGAAGCCTTGCAACAAAACCGCGAACAATTGATCGCCAACAACATGCTCGAAAAAGGTCATAGCCGCGAAGAAGCGGAAGCGGAATTTAATGTCCTCACTCAAATCCTGAAGATGGTTACCAAACTATCGGTGGAGTTGGAAGTTGGACAAGAAGCGAACCTCAACGTCGATATGAATGTCGGTGAGAAGTAACCGAAGATTACGCAATAGATGGCTCTTAAACAGGGATCTACCCCATGAAAACAGTTGATGCTGATCCTATCGACCCGAAGTGGGCCTGGGAACCATGGAAACCTGCAACGGACGCACCTTGGGACAAGTCTGCGGTGTACCATCTTTACCGCCGCGTCGGGTTTGGCATCTCCGCGTCTGCCGCGCAAAAGGCTGTGGATGCCGGTCCAGAAGAAACGCTCAACCAACTCTTTTCAACTTCGACCAGCGAAGAGTTTGAGACGACTACTGCCGCGATCACCAAATCTGTTTTGGCAGGTGGCAATCTTCGCCAACTCTCGGTGGGCTGGCTGCATCGCATGCTACATACCCCTGCGCCACTGGTCGAGAAACTGACTCTCTTTTGGCATGGTCATTTTGCGACCGGTGCAGACAAAGTCAACGACATCTACGCTATGCAGCAACAAAACGAAACCTTGCGTAAACATGCTTTAGGTTCGTTTCCAAACATGGTGCACGAAATTTCTAAAGATCCCGCCATGCTGATCTACCTAGATAGTGCCAACAATCGCAAAGCCCATCCCAATGAAAACTATGCCCGCGAGTTGATGGAACTTTTCTGCATGGGCGAAGGAAACTACTCTGAAAAGGATGTACAAGAGCTAGCTCGCTGTTTCACCGGTTGGGAAGTTCGTCGCTTACAATTTCGCTTCAACCGCTTTCAACATGACACAGGAACTAAGACGCTCCTCGGTACGACCGACTTAGAATCGGGTGAAGAGGCCATCGATGTTGTCCTGAAACATGAGGCCACTCCGAAGTTTATCATCAAGAAGCTTTACAAATTCTTTATTGCAGATGAACCCAATCCATGCGATGAATTGCTGGCCCCTCTTGTAACACAGTTCCGTGAAGATCAATTGCAAATTGCACCGGTTGTTCGCCGCATGGTTTCCAGCAACCTGATGTTTTCGGAACATAGCCGCAATCGAAAAATTCGCTCGCCGATCGATTGGATGCTCGGCTGGATGAAATCACTCGATGTTAGCGGTAACATGCAAACGCTCTCGGAAGGGTTGACGCAAATGGGTCAAAGCTTGTATTTCCCACCGAACGTTAAGGGCTGGGATGGAGGTCGAGCGTGGATCAATTCGTCGACGCTCGTCGCGCGAGCCAATGCGTTGCATCGGTTGGTGAACGATGGCAACACGCGTTTTGATAAGAAGTCGATGGTTGAATATGCAACATCAGCCAACGTAGCCAAGCCAGAACAATGGCTCGATTATCTACTGAAAACCAATTTATCAACTGCTGTAACGCCGGCTCAGCGTGAAGCTCTACTGGACTCGGTAAAATCCTACTCCGCAGAACAAGCGTTAAAAGAAATTGCTTGTCGCGTTGCTACTTGGCCTCAGACACATTTAGCGTGAACCTTTTCGAAACGATGGAATGCCTCTTCGGTTGAATTAAACGATGAATGCAGTACACCCTTTATTGCGACGACAATTTCTGGAGCGATCCTTATTGGCCGCTAGTGGAATCGGAATCGGTTCTGCTATTTCGCCTCAATGGTTGCAAGGTGCGGGGCTCACTTTTGGCGATAGCTCGGGGCGAGTGTTGGTTGTAATCCAATTGAGTGGTGGAAACGACGGCCTCAACACGGTTATCCCCGTGAACGATCCCGAGTATAAAAAGCGTCGCCCCAAGCTGGCGATTGCCAAAGCAGATGCCCTTTCGATTCCTCAAGACTTGGCCCTGCATCCATCGCTTAAAGGCGTAGCCAGCTTGCTCGAAGCCGGCCGCTTTATGCTGGTTCAGGGTGTTGGTTATCCAAGCCCCAATCGATCTCATTTTGAATCGATGGATATTTGGCACTCGTGCACGACCAAAGACAAACGTGGCCGCACAGGTTGGCTTGGCCGTTGGTTAGATCAGCAACAAGAAGCAGACCATAGCAACGAAAATCAAGATTCATTGGCGCTGCACCTAGGTGCGGAGGTTCAACCGTTTGCCCTGACAGCCCTTAATGTTCAAGTTCCTTCGCTGTCCTCGATCGACCAGTTTCGTTTCAAGGTAGATACCGATTCGCAGAGAGCGAATAAGACTGACAAGATGGAAAGAGCCCAGACAGATGGGGCCCAGGCGAAAGGGGACAACAATGCCTTGCTCGATTTTGTGGCCGGCACGACAGAATCAGCCGTTACGGCCAGCAGCCGTATCGAAAAAGCCCTGAAACAATCTTCCGCTGGGGGCGAGTTCCCAGACTCACAACTCGGACAAAAACTACAAGTCATTGCGCGTTTGATCAAAGCTGGCTTACAAACCTCTGTCTATTATGTCACGCTCGATGGATTTGACACTCATTCGCAGCAACCTGCCGCCCATGCAGCGTTGCTCAATCAATGGTCCGAAGCCTTGACCGCTTTTGTCAAATACTTAGAGAGTTCGGGCGATTTGGATCGAACATTGGTGATGACATTCAGCGAATTCGGACGTCGTGTGGCGGAGAACGCCAGCGATGGCACCGATCATGGTGCGGCAGCCCCCATGTTCTTTGCCGGTGCTAAGCTAGATCAGCCAATCGTGGGCAAACATCCAAGCCTTACCGATTTGGACGATGGCGATTTGAAGCATCATACTGACTTCCGTTCCGTCTATGCAGCGGTGCTCGAACAATGGCTCAAGACTCCTGCGGAACCAACGTTGGGTGGAGAATTTGCAAGCCTGAAATTGTTCGGTTAACGACTGACCGCACCGAATGTTGAGAGCTGGAGATACGCCGATGAAATATTTTCTGCTGTTTTACGAGGCGGGGGCGGACTATGCAGAACGCCGGCAACCCTATCGCGCCGAACATCTGCAATATGGCCAAGCTGCAGTGGAACGAGGCGAGATGATCTTGGGTGGCGCTTATGGTGACCAAGTCGATGGAGCCGTGTTGGTCTTTGTAGGCGACTCCGCTGAAGTCGCTGAGAACTTTGCCAAGAACGATCCGTATGTAAAAAACAGCGTCATTCAACGCTGGTGGGTTCGCCCCTGGACGGTGGTGCTAAAGAAATAGTGGGGGCGCAGAAGAGTTCGTTCTTTAACGCGTCAAGTTAGTACGACGTTTCTCGCATCCCTTGCCATCACCCTTCAAGTAAGTCGTTTTTGTCGCTTATCGGCTCACCATTGCTATTGAGCTTTCCCAGACGTTTAGCGTTCCTCAAAGCACGTTCCAATTCACGCAGTTCATCAACGACATCGAGCCTACGAGAGATAGCTGCGGCGGTCATGTCCGTTCCGGAATTTCGTGACCGTTCTTTGGCATTACTTACATGTTTGTTTGAGGGTAACTCTCGATTCATCGTTTTGTGGGTTATCGATTATGGGGTGCCCAGATTCCGTAAAGCTGTGATATCGGCTAAGACCTGTGGCCTACCTGATGCTTCCTTCATGCGGATTAAACCAGCTTTGGAAACAACCTTTACGGTTTGGCCGTCAAGCTCGATCAACTCCCTATCTGCCCAAACGCCCTGAAATACGGGTGCTACAAGCAAAAGATCAATTGTAACAAGATCGCTTCCAAATGCACGTGATGTCCGATACATCCTGTTTTCGGTAGATGTTCCTTGATTAAAGTAAAACAATCCTGACTCCAAATCATATTCAATCTTGGCAAGCTCCGATTTGGCTTGTACCAATTGTTCCGAGAGAATCAAGAAATCGATATTTTTTGTGAATCTAGGATAGCCATGTATGGCAACCGCTAGGCCGCCGCAAATTGCGTAGTCAATTTTCGCATCCTCGAAACAACGCGCTATTCGCAATAACTCATCTTTAAGCTTCATGCTCACAACCTTTGTTTCACGCTTTACCCTGGATACTTTGGGGAACGCTTTTCGGTAAAGGCCGCAATACCTTCTTTTGCGTCGGGCAATTCAAGACAACGGATATAGGCAGCAGTGTCCGCCAAGAATGCCGATTTGGGTTGCAAGCCTTCATCAGCGTGCACTAGCTTTTTCGTTTCACGCATCGCCTGTGCGGGGAGCTTCAATAACTGCTCGCCCCATTTCTCGGCTGCGACCAGCACTTGGCCTTTCGGAACCAGTTTGTGAACGAGCCCATACTCTAGTGCTTTCTGAGCATTGATCGGTTGCCCTGTCAAACACATTTCCATCGCTCGTGTCTTACCAACAAGCGAGGTTAGCTGGGCGATACCATAACCGGGAGGCCAACCGAGTAAAATCTCGGGCATACCAAATTGGGCGCTGTGCGCCGCAACTTTCAAATCACATGCACTGGCCAGTACACATCCCGCTCCGTAAGCCAAGCCATTAACTGCCGCAATGAAAATTTGCGGCAACTGTTCCCAGGCGAGGTACATCCGCGCTTGTCGATAACTCAACTCTTGCGCGACAGATAGATCTAGTGTGCCAACTTCTTTCACATCATCGCCGGCACAAAATGCATCACCTGCACCAGTCACTATCACCACGCGAATAGCTGGCGTTGATGCAAGATAGTTATTGAGCACTTCCCAATCTGCAGTCATCTGTTGATTGACCGCATTGAGTTTCTGGGGACGATTGAGAATCACTTTGAGAACGGCACCTCGTTGCTGAAGTTGCAACGTGCTTAGTGAAGGTAGTGTCATGGCGGTACTCGCAGAAACGGCTGCTGATGAAGACTTCGCTGGTTCTTGAGCCAAGTTTTGTTTCGTTTGCATTTTGGCTGCGACCTTTTCCAGAAGCACCACCGCTCTTCGATGCGTACCGCGGCCGATCATTTCATGCGCATCGTAGGCAGTGATTTCAAAATCGATCAATCGTTTATCGATGTGGGTGACTTTGGCAACCGCTCGTACCTGAGAGCCCAGCGGTGTACCAGCGAGGTGTTCGATATTCACCGCTGCACCGACTGATTCCTCGCCAGGATCCAAAAACGGTTCGATGGCCCGCCGAGCCGCCCGCTCCATCATCAATATCATGTTCGGTGTAGAAAAGACAGCTACCGAATGATCGGGAATGGGCTTACCCGACAACAACCAATCTTTACCAACACTTGGGGGTGGGTACCCAAGATGGATAACGTGCTCTGCGGTAACCTGCCACTGCAGTTCTGCTTGACTACCGACAACCAAACCGGGACGCATAGAAATGTGGGCTTTGCTCGTGGGAAGTGTGAGGGGCGAGACGCTCGACAATGATCCTTGCCCCAAAAGTATAACTCGAATCGGATACCGCAGGAGAGTTGGCTGAGCCTTTCTGGCACATCCCACCTCCACGTAGGGAAAATCCACCCGCTTTCGCCCGTTTTTTTGCCGAAAATCGGGGGCAAAATCGACCGATTTTCGGCTCCACCAAACGTTCAGTCGAATTCCGTCCGAATCGAAAGCGATTGCAGCCTGAATGGGCTGGTCAACATTCTATAATTGGTTATTCCTATGCGGGGAGTTGCGGTTAGCTCCGGTTGGTTGCCCTTCGCCTATTTCCCGAGGCTTGGGCCGACGTCGATCGAGCTTTTCGCAAACGACTCGCACGACGATTCCTGCCTGAATTTTCATCAGGCCTATGTTCTTGACCGACTGCAGAAAGGGTTGACTTCATGAAATTCCGCTGGCTGGCATTACTGCTGACTCTGGGTGTGAGCAACATCGCACAAGCGGCTGATCCGGTTGAGTTGGGCAAAGCCAACTTGACTTCGGGGATTCCTGGCAAAGGACCGTTGACGATTAAAGAAATCGAAACATGGTTGGCCAATCCAAAGAACCATGAGCCTCTTTCAGTAAAGCTCCCTGGAAGCCTGGAAGCTGGTAAAGATGCGATTTACATTCCTGAAGATAATCCTTTGACCTTGGCCAAAATTGAATTAGGTCGACAACTCTATTTCGATCGTCGCTTTTCGGCTGGCAACGAAGTGAGCTGTGCCGATTGTCACCATCCAAATTTTGGCTACGCCAAAGACACACAATTTGGCGTTGGCATCAAAGGTCAAACAGGCAATCGTAATTCGCCAACTTCTTTCAATCGCATCATCAGCAAGGCTCAGTTCTGGGATGGTCGAGCTGGATCGTTGGAAGAGCAAGCTGTCGGCCCAATCGCTAACCCAATCGAAATGGGCTTCACTCACGACAAAGCTGTGGCGTTGATCAAAGCAACTCCTGGCTACAAAATGCAGTTTGTAAAGATCTTCGGGCGTGAACCGAATATTGACGACGTTGGTCGAGCCATCGCTTCTTTCGAACGTACTGTGGTAACTGGCGAAAGTCCCTATGATCCTTACGAGCGATTGCGACGCCTGGAAGAAACCTTCGCCGATGATTTAGAAGATCTTGAAGCTCTGAAGGAAGACAACGAAGAGCTCTATACTCGCTACACTGAAGCTAAGAAAGCAGCGGAAGCAAACCCGATGAGCGAGTCGGCCAAACGTGGTCGTGATTTGTTCTTTAGCACCAAGAGCAATTGCTCGGCTTGCCACGTTGGCGTGAACTTCACCGACGAACTTTATCATAACTTGGGCGTTGGCATGGACCAGAAAGAACCTGATGTAGGTCGCTTTGCCGTCACCAAAGAAGAGAAAGATACAGGTGCCTTCAAAACACCATCGCTACGCAACATCGCACAAACGGCCCCTTACATGCACGATGGTAGCCAGAAGACTTTAATGGAAGTCGTTGAATGGTATGCCAAGGGTGGCCATCCCAATAAGCACTTGAGTGAGAAGATCAAGAAATTGGATCTGACCGAACAAGATAAGAAAGACTTAGTGGCATTCATGGAGTCGTTGACGGGTCCGCTTCCCAAAGTTGAAACTGAACGTCTCCCCTAACTCGCACAGCGTTACTGGATGTCAAGCGAACGAATTGGGTAGAGATAGAACATGCCAGTAAAGGCATTGAATTACCAGCGAAGAAATGGGGAGTACCCATTTCTTCGTTCGTTTTTGTAGGGCTAAAATGGGACATTGCCCAGCGGTGTTTGCAAAGCGACGAGCGATACGATTACGATTACCGCTGAGCTGAGTAAGAAGTACGAGCTACGAAGAACCTCCAACTGCCGAAACTTTTCGCGGTAGAGTGCGTAGCTCCTACGTCGTAATTCGTAAATCGTCGTCATAATTCGTGCTCGATTCTCCGGAATTCGCAGCCGATCACGAGGACGATTACGATTACCGCTGAGCTGAGTACGAAGTACGAGCTACGAAAAACCTCCAGCCGCCGAAACTTTTCGCGGTAGAGTGCGTAGCTCCTACGTCGTAATTCGTAAATCGTCGTCGTAATTCGTGCTCGATTCGCCGCAACTCGCAACCGATCACGAGGACGAGGACGATCACGATTACCGCTGAGCTGAGTACGAAGGACGAGCTACGAAAAACCTCCAGCCGCCGAAACTTTTCGCGGTAGAGTGCGTAGCTCCTACGAAGTCCACTGCCTAATCATGGCCGTGATGGAACCAAAATGAACAATAGAGTAAAGGATCAAAAGCGTGGACCCATCCGAACTCCAACAAGCAGCAAATCAACTAGGCATCCACACTATTCAACGCCACATCTTTTTATGTTGCGATCAAACGAAGCCAAAGTGTTGCGATAAAGAAGAATCGCTGGTTGCCTGGGAATATCTAAAACTTCGCTTGAAAGAACTTAAGTTGGCAGGGCAGGGGGGCATATTTCGCACCAAAGCCAATTGTTTGCAACTCTGCCTGTATGGCCCCGTAGCTGTCGTGTATCCCGAGGGAATTTGGTATCACTCCTGCCGCCCCGAAGTCTTGGAACGCATTATCCAAGAACATCTCATTGGGGGACAGGTTGTTGCGGAATATGTGATTAGTAGGGGGTAGTGTTCAGTTTTCAGTGTTCAGTTTTCAGTTTTCAGTGCTCAAGTCTCATGCCTCATGTTTCTAGCCTGTTCCAAAATGTTCCGGGTGATTTGTTGCAGTCGCGGATCGGGGCCTTTGGGTTCGGTGTAGACTTTCGGCCGCATGTAGCCTGGCGGAGCGCTGAGCCCATCTGCCCACCAAATGGTAGCCGCATTAAAGACAAAGTTACCTTTGGGGCCAGGATAAATCGTGGCCGTGTATTGTCCGCCATTGGGTTTATCAGGAGCTGATTGAGTGGGGCCACTCGCCACAATTTCTAAGCCTGGAATCGGTGCAGGATCACCATGCCATTCCCAACCAATGACGCCAGGTATTTTGTCCCCATTCTTCATACCAGTGTCACGATAGATCCAATGTTCTTCTTTGGTGCAAATCCAATCTGCGCCACCAGTAACCGGCCCCGTGCTATGTGCCCCCATCAATTCGTTGGCATAGGGGCGAACATGTTCGAGCGAGTCCATTTCGACAAAATCGTTGGTGCCATCAGGTGGCCCAAACACACCCACACGTCGAATCGACTTCGTTGCTTCATCCCAAACAACACGTCCGCACACAGCGTTGCCCGAGAAGAACGCTAATGAGACACCATGTGCAATTGCCGCTTGCACATTGCGGAACATTTCAATGGTCCAGTATTCGTCATGCCCTACACTTAACCATCCTTTGCACCGCAACATGCTGGTTGGGTCTGAATGAGTATCGCAGTTCGATACATAAGTCACATCGTACCCCAACGACTCCATCCAATAAGCGAACGGGAACTCCCACAACAAAAATTCGCCAGAGCCTGTTGATAAAGGTGCATCAAATATCTGACAATACCGACCGTATGGACGGAGATAACTCACTTGCGACTTCCCGCCCCAATACCACTGATTCACGCCGTCGTCATACAGTGAGAATTGACTCGGCCAACGATTGTAAGCTTGCCAGGTGTTATCGCTGCATTGAAAAACAAAATCGGCTTGGCGATCATCGCGCACAATAAAAATCACGTAACTGTCTTGGCCACTCTTTAGCGCGGTGAGCTTTCCTAAATACACACCGCTGATCGCATCGGCGGGAACCTGCCATTCAAAAGCGGTGGCCCATTGGCAAACCATCAATCGTTGGGCTTGAGGTTCAGGGGTCGGTTGTGTCTCTACGGCAACGGGCGGGAGAGTGGCGATATGCCGTCCCCCTTTACCGCCGTAGTAACCAAGTCGAAAAATCTCGAGTTGTACATCCGAGCCTGGATTAGCGCTAACTTTAACTTCGAGCGTTTCACCCGCCCGAATACTTGCATGAGAACAATAGCCTTCTATGACGGGCGAACGATACTTGGTGGCTGGATCGATTTGGCAATTTCTTAGCATCCAATCGGTGGTACCTGGACGCTGATTTTCTCGCACAATAATGGATTCACCAGCTACAGCAGCAAGTGAAGTTTGATTCAGCATCGGTGATAGAATTCCAAGCCCTGCCGCTACGCCACCTGCATTTCGAAATAGGTCGCGACGATGGAAGCCTTTCGAAGAAGCAGCAACTGGGTCTTGGTTCGGAATGGGGTCGGTCATCGCTGAACCTCATGCAGGAGGGAATTGGAGAGGGAGGAGAGACCGGCAATGTACCATCATTTGATATCAGACTCAAAAAACTATTGGATCTGACGGATGCCAAAATACGCTCTCTCCTGCATTAGCCCTGGTAATTCTAAGGACAAAACTGGGGGTTTTTCCATGAAATTGCGGTTCTTACGCAGGCTAATTGAAGAAGACGCGTAGACGAGCCCCAGGGACTTCGGATATTTAGAAACTTCCCGTGGAGAGCAATTCGTGGTAGTTGTAGAAAGAAGAGGAGTCACGCCGTTCGGTTGAATCGCGTACTTTTCTGCCCCGAATGATCCCAAATGTGACTTTTGGTTTTGTTGTCTATTTGCTGTGAATTGAGAATTCAGTTCGATGAATACTAGTTGGTCGCCGTCGTCTTGGCAGTCGCGTACAGCCCTGCAAATGCCCATTTATCCAAACGAAAACGAACTGCAATCTGCACTCCACCGCTTAGCCGGTTTACCTCCATTGGTCACCAGCTGGGAAATCGAAACTTTGCGAGAACGCTTGGCAGAAGCGGCCAGTGGCAATGCGTTTTTGCTCCAAGGTGGCGACTGCACGGAAAGTATCGACGAGTGCAGTACCGATGGCGTTGTCCGCCAAATCAAAGTGTTGATGCAAATGAGTTTGGTATTGATGCAAGCTTCGCTGAAACGCGTTGTTCGCGTGGCCCGAATCGCGGGGCAATATGCCAAACCTCGCTCGAATGACACCGAAACTCGCAACGGAGTTACGCTCCCCGTCTATCGCGGCGACATTATCAACCGTTCTCCGTTCACTCCCGAGGACCGCCAACCGAATCCCGAACTTTTGCTGAAGGGATATGAGCGAGCCGCGTTGACTTTGAATTTTATTCGGGCCTTGTGCGTAGGTGGTTTCGCCGACTTACATCATCCCGAAAATTGGGATCTCGATTTTTGCAAAGATTCACAAATCGCAAGACAGTTTCATCAGTTGGTTGATTCAATTGTGGAATCGCTGCGGTTCATGGAAACGGTTACCGGTAAAGCTCAAAGTGAAACTCGCAGTGCTGAAGTTTTCACATCGCACGAAGGCCTTCACTTACCGTACGAGCAGGCTCAAACGCGTCAAGTGCCACGCCGCGAAGGCTGGTACAACTTGAGCACGCATTTACCTTGGATTGGTTATCGAACCGCTCAATTGGATGGCGCACACATCGAGTACTTCCGTGGCATTTGTAATCCAGTCGGTTGCAAAATCGGCGCGGATACTAAGCCCGATTATCTGTTAAAGCTTTTAGAGATTCTCAATCCGCATCGTATCCCCGGAAAGATGCTGCTCATTCATCGCTTTGGACACCAAAAGATCCAAGACTACTTGCCACCGTTGGTGCGAGTTGTTCAGGGTGCGGGACATCCCGTGCTGTGGGTCGCTGACCCGATGCATGGCAACACCGTTTCCTCCCCTGCGGGTTATAAGACGCGACGATTTGAAGACATCACGTCTGAGTTATTGCAGGCATTCGACATTCACCAACAACTTGACAGTCATCTCGGTGGTGTGCACTTGGAATTGACGGGCGACAATGTGACCGAATGTACGGGTGGAGCTCGGGGATTAGCGGAAACCGATTTACATCGCGCGTACAAGACATTGGTCGATCCTCGCCTCAACTATGAACAAGCGATGGAGATTGCATTCTTGATTGCACAGCGCTTGAAACAAAATCGTCCAAGTGCCGACACTGCACATTGAGTCGCTTGGTAACTTTGCCCCTTTTCGTTCGCGACGCTGGGCTGCGAATCATTGTATTTTTCGCCGCATTCCACCCACCCGCGAAGAAATGCCTTCAGCTGTTTCTTCGCGAGTTATGGTAAGGCTAGCCAAAAGAGTTGAGGTCCGGGCTTGGAATAGACGTTGATAAGCGATTAGGCTCGCTTGAAATTGGGGCCGCGCCGAAAGCTCGTTCTCGTCGACTTGTTCAAGGCTCTTCCTTTTTCGAATGTTTTTTGGCCGCAGTTGATACTTAGCGCCAGATTCGATTCGAATCTGGCGGGACTTATCAATATCTCCCGACAAAATAAAAGCCGGTGAAATCGAAGAATAGTGCGTAACATCCCCATCGCGATGGCTTCCGCAAAACCGCTCGAAAGACCCCAATATTGCCCCGTTTTTTGGGCAAATTCCGTTTTTCGACGTATCGCGGTTGAAATCTAACGAGCGAGCCTTCATGCTAAAGGAATTCCGGTATCCCACCTACCTTACTTCCTGCCTGAGGTCTCTTCGATGTCGACTGTGGAATCTTCGAGTCCAACTAAAAATCCCGTCCTTTCCCAGAAGCCATCACGTCGCAGTTTCTTGCGACAAACTTCGATCGCCGCAGCCGCTGTTACGGGCTACTTTTCTTTCCCTTCAGCCGCCCGAGCGTACCAATCACCCAACGAAAAATTGAATATCGCCATCGTTGGTTGCGGCAACAAAGGTTGGCACAATGTCGAACAATTGACTTCGGAGAACATCGTCGCTCTTTGCGATGTCGACACCAACTATCTCGACCATGCAGCCATGGTGCATACCAAGGCCACTCGACACCGCGACTTTCGCAAGATGATCGAAGTAGAACTGAAAAACATCGATGCGGTTGTCGTCTCGACATCCGACCATACACATGCCCCAGCTTCGTCCATCGCTTTAGATCTTGGCAAACACGTTTATTGCGAAAAGCCGTTGAGCCACACGGTGAGTGAAGCGCGGGCACTCGCAAAATTGGCTGCCAAAAACAAACTTGCTACCCAAATGGGAACTCAGATTCACGCAGAAGGCAACTATCGTCGCGTCGTCGAATTGGTTCAAAGTGGTGCAATCGGCAAAGTGACTGAAGTTTATTCTTGGTGCAACAAAGGTTGGTCCAATGGCCGCTTCGGTCCAACGTCACCAGTGCCCGCGAATTTGGATTGGGATCTTTGGTTGGGGCCAGCTAAAGAGCGTCCTTATTCCAACAACATTCATCCTGGCAACTGGAGACGATTCTGGGAGTATGGAGGTGGAACGTTTGGCGATATGGCTTGTCATGTTGTTGACTTACCATTTTGGGCACTCAATTTGCGTCACCCTATCGCTGTCACTTGCGAAGGCCCTGAGCCACATCCAGATGGAACACCCGAATGGACCAAATGCACTTACGAATTCGGTGAAGAGGCCGGCCATGGTCCACTGAAGCTTCATTGGGCAGATGGCACCGCGAACTTTGATCTTGTTAAAGAAACCAAAGATCATAGTGGCATGCCCTTAACGACTTGGGGACTTGGTGTTTTGTTTGTGGGCGACAAGGGAATGTTGGTGGCCGACTATGGTCGCCGACAACTGTTACCACACGACCAGTTCACCGAATTCAAAGCCCCTGAAGAGACCATCGCCAACTCTATCGGACATTGGCGTGAATGGGTCGAAGCTTGCAAGACCGGTTCACCAACCACATGCAACTTCGATTACTCGGGAGCTCTCTCTGAAACTGTGCTGCTTGGAATTGTCGCTTTCCGAACGGGTAAACGCATCACGTGGGATGCCGCCAATCTCAAAGCAACCAACGCTCCTGAAGCCGATGCATACATCACCAAAGAGTATCGCAAAGGTTGGGAAGTGGTGGGACTCAAGAGTTAACGCGACTGGTTTTCTTAACGAGAATCAGCTTGGTGGAGCAGAGGCATGCCAATGCGCACGGTAGGAAGAGTCAACAGCTTGGCACTAGTGATGTTGATTTACATCACTGGTTCGCTACGCGCCCAGTCGTCACCCCAAGAAGCATTTTTTGAAAGCCGTATCCGACCGTTATTGATCGAACATTGCTATGAATGCCATTCGGCGGATGCGGTGGCCAAAAATGAACTCAAGGGAGGCTTATTGCTCGATTCGGCAGAATCAATGCGGCAAGGTGGAGATAGTGGTTCGGCTATCGACACCAACGACGTAGATGCCAGCTTGATTCTAACTGCGATGCGGTATGAAGGGCTGGAGATGCCCCCCGATGGCAAACTTAGCGAGCAAGAAATTGCCGATGTTCGCCAATGGATTGCAGATGGCGCATTTCATTCAGGTAAACCATCCGCACACGCCAGTGATGCCAAAGCCAAGCCCAATATTGATATCCAAGCGGCTCGCAAGTTATGGCCCTATTTTCCGCTGCAGCAACCGCCACTACCCGCATTGCCAAGCACGCAAGTTGATCAAGCGAAAACGACGTCGGTGAATGAGAGTCGTTCGGCGATTGACTATTTTTTAATCGCTCGGGCACGGGAGAAATCTCTATCTCCCGAGTCTGAACTGGAAAAGTCTCGTTTGGTTCGGCGCTTGTACTACGACCTAACGGGACTCCCGCCAACGCCCGAGCAACTAGCAAGCTATCTTCATGACATCGAACCGGACGCTTATGAACGACTGGTGGATCAACTCCTCTCTTCACCCCATTTCGGTGTACGTTGGGGACGGAATTGGCTCGACATTGTCCGTTTTGCCGAGTCGACCACACTACGTGGGTTGATCTATACGGAGGCTTGGCGGTTCCGAGATTATGTTATCGATTCGATTCAACACGATCGACCGCTCGATCAAATGATTCGCGAACATATCGCTGGCGATCTTTTGCCCAATCAATCCATCGAAGATAAAACGCGTGGACTTATCGCCACAACGTTCTTGACTTTAGGCAATCACAACCTGGAAGAACAGGACAAACAGCAATTGCGAATGGATGTTGTCGATGAGCAACTGGATGTCATTGGACAAGCCTTCCTCGGACAAACATTGGGATGTGCGCGGTGTCATGACCATAAGTTCGATCCGATACCCACCAAAGATTATTATGCGATGGCAGGTATTTTGCGAAATGTGCAGACATTAAAAGATGCCAACGTTTCAAACTGGGTAACAAGACCGTTACCCACCACTGCAGAGCAAGAAACTCACTATGCGCAGCTAACACAACAGTTAAGTCATCTCGATGCACAAATCAAAACATTAAAAACCGAACTAGCGAACTTTAACGCTGAAACTACAAACGATCCTATACCGCTAAAGAGACTCGAAGGAGTGGTTGTCGACGACAGTGAAGCGCAAGTGGTTGGTTCCTGGACTCACTCTCAACATGTTAAGCCGTACCTCGGCAACGGTTATCTGCATGACGACAACAGCGACAAAGGCGAAAAGACATTGACATTCGCCACCACGCAACTTAACAGTGGAAACTATGAAGTTCGTTTAGCCTATTCCCCTGCAGAAAGTCGCGCCAATCGTATTCAAGTCACCGTCGCTTCAGCCGATGGAGAGAAAGTGGTCACGGTCGATCAGAGCCGAAAGCCCGACATCGTACCCTGCTTTGTATCGCTGGGAAGTTATCGCTTTGAAACGGGTGGGCAAGCCTATGTTCTGATATCTACGGGCGAAACAGACGGATATGTAACTGCCGATGCCGTGCAATTTCTACCACAAGGCCAGTCCGATTCCTTCGCCAACACCAATAGCGGTAGCAACGCAAAAGAGCTCGCAGCCGACCGCAAGGCTCTGCAAGACAAAATGAGCCAACTGGAAGCGGAAAAGAAATCCGTACAAGCGGAACTCGATTTGCGTCCTCAAACGATGTCTGTCATCGAGAGAAAAGAGATTGAGGAGCCCTACATCAACATCCGAGGCATTGTGCATTCGCGGGGAGCGAATGTGAATCGCGGTTTCCTCGATGTGGCAGGTGGCAATTTGGGGATCGATTTACCTGACTCACAGAGTGGAAGATTGGAACTCGTCGATTGGTTGGTGTCCCCTCAGAATCCTTTGACGTCTCGCGTGCTGGCGAATCGTATCTGGGCGTGGACGATGGGTGTAGGTTTAGCACGCAACCCCGACCATCTTGGCCCGAGCAGCGAACCACCGTTACATCCTGAACTGATCGACTATCTCGCGTGTGACTTGCAGGCGAATGAATGGTCCCTCAAGAAAATGGTGCGAAACATAGTCTTATCGGCCGCATATCGACGACGCACAGAGACAGCATCACCTGCCGATCCCGATAACAGATACTGGATGCGCGGTGAGAAGAAATTCTTGACCGCCGAATCGATCCGTGATTCCATGTTGCAAATCGCAGGACAACTGGATGGTCGCTTGTACGGCAGTGAGCTCTCGCCACTGCCTGCAGCCGATTATGGCTATGAATCGAAGAGCCAACGCCGTAGCGTGTTTTTGCCTATGTTTCGCAATTCGTTACCTAAGTTGTTGGTCGCTTTTGACATGGCCGATCCAAGTCGGGTTACTGGGTCACGCAATCAGAGTATCGTCGCACCTCAAGCCCTGTTGATGTTGAATTCCGATGAAGTGGCCCATTGGTCCGGTGCGGCAGCCAAACAGATTTTGCGTTACCCACTTAAAGACACCAACGATCGGCTTGATTTTGTGTTTCGCCAAATCTTGATGCGAACACCCACGGATAGCGAACGCGCATTGTTCCAAGAATATCTTGGCACAGATCACGACTCCGTCGACGTTTGGCAAGATGTGTATCAGACACTCTTTGGCTCCGCCGAATTTCGCACATTGGATTGAACCTATGGGAATCAACGTTTCTCCTTTAACGCGACGGCAGTTGCTGCAAAATACCGGCTGTGGTTTCGGTATGTTGGCGTTTCAGAGCTTGCTGCAATCCACAGCATCACAAGCCGCCACATTCGACAAGGATAATTCGACACATCCCGCTATCTTCAATTTAACGCCCAAAGTAAAGCGGGTTATCTTCCTGTTCATGCAAGGCGGAGTCAGCCAAGTCGATAGTTTTGACCATAAGCCGAAACTGCAAGAATTCAGTGGTCAAAAAGTTCCATTCGATGATGCGCGAGTGATCGCGAACACGGGCAAACGGGCAACACCGCAACGAGTTTTTTCTTCCCCGTGGAAATTCAAACCTTACGGCGAAACAGGCTTGATGGTCTCTGACTTGTTTCCGCATATCGGCCAACAAGCCGACGATCTATGTGTGATTCATTCGATGAACACTGAGGGCGTTGCCCATGGCCCAGCCACATTGTTCCTCCATTGCGGAGCGACGGTGGGATTTCGACCCTCGATGGGATCGTGGATATCGTATGGGCTGGGAACTGAGAATGAGAATCTTCCAGCGTTTATCACGATCAGTCCTTCCGCTGGGAATGGTGGACCGCGCAATTATGGGAGTGGCTTCTTACCCGCCAAGTATCAAGGTACAGCCATTGGTCGCACCGCCAATGCGAAGCAACTGAATCATGTCGACTTTTTGAAGCCCAACATCACTGATGTAGAGCGACTACAAAAAAAATATGATCTGCTTCAAGCGATGAATCGACTTCGCCAACAACAATTACCGAATGATGACGAAGTGGAAGCTGTCGTTGAATCGTATGAGACCGCTTGGAGGATGCAGCATAAAGCGCCGGAAGTTTTGGACATCGACAAGGAAGATGCGAATACTCTAAAACTTTATGGTATTGGTGATAAGGCAACCGACCGCTTTGGAAGACAATGCCTGCTTGCGCGTCGCTTGTGTGAAGCCGGTGTGCGCTTTATTCAAGTAACGTATGGCGACGATACCGCTAATCCAGCCTGGGATCAGCATAGCAATTTAGAAAAACATGCTGATCATGCATTGGCCACGGATCGTCCCGTAGCCGCGTTATTGCAAGATCTGAAACAACGCGGCCTTCTCGAAGATACATTGGTATGGTGGGGTGGTGAATTTGGGCGCACGCCTTATGCACAAGACAACGGGACAGGCCGCGACCATAATCCGGGCGGCTTTACCGTGTGGCTTGCGGGTGGTGGCGTTAAATCGGGTATCACCTATGGAGCCACCGATGAATTCGGACATGCGGCAATCGAGAATCGCGTACACATGCACGACCTACATGCAACCATTTTGCATTTAATGGGAGTGGATCACACAAAGCTTACCTATCGCTACGCAGGTCGAGATTATCGCCTGACCGATGTTCACGGTAAAATTGTCACGGACATTTGTAGCTAGTTTTTGCCACCGCAACTCTTCTCTTCAAACGGTTGTCTCAGCATGTTGTCTTTCATTGGTCCAGCGGCGCGTATGATCTGCCTGTGGTCGATAGTCACGGTTTGCTTCGCAGTGAGCGCTACCGCCCAAGAAGAGCTTCGCCCGAATATTCTCTGGATTTCGAGTGAAGATAACGGCCCGCAATTGGGCTGTTATAGTGACGACTATGCGACAACACCGAATATCGATCAATTAGCGAGCAAGTCGATACGATTTACCAACTGTTGGTCCAATGCACCTGTCTGCGCACCGGCTCGTACAACGATTATTACGGGCATGTGGCCGACGTCGCTTGGTGCTCAGCATATGCGTAGCGAGGTTCGTTTACCCGACAACGTACGCCTTTTTCCGCAGTTGTTTCGAGAAGCTGGCTACTATTGCACCAATAACGCGAAAGAGGATTACAACCTACTGAAGCCGGGTAAAGTGTGGGATGAATCGAGTAACAAAGCCCACTGGCGAAATCGCAAGAAGAATCAGCCTTTTTTTGCTGTCTTCAATTTCCAGACGACACACGAAAGTCAAATTCGAGCCCGACCTCATCAAGCCAAACATGATGCCAACAAAGTTTTTGTCCCACCGTACCATCCCGATCTACCCGACGTGCGCCGCGATTGGGCTCAGTACTACGACAAATTGGAAGAAATGGATCAACAGGTGGGAGGTGTTTTAAGGCAACTGGAAGAGGATGGCTTGGCCGAGGACACGATCATTGTCTACTTTGGTGATCATGGGAGCGGCATGCCGCGTGGAAAACGCTGGCTCTATCAGAGTGGACTGCACGTCCCATTGTTGATTCATATTCCAAGTAAACTCAAATCGCTTGCACCCAACGTGGCAACGTCTGGGACCATCAACACAGAACTTGTTGGCTTTATCGATTTGGCTCCAACCATGTTGAGCCTAGCAGGCATCACGATTCCCCAAACCATGCAGGGTCGCGCGATACTCGGTAATCAGGCAAAGCCTGAGCCGGATTATATGGTCGGGTTTCGCGATCGCATGGATGAACGCTATGACTGCTCACGGGCCGTTCGCGACCATCATTACTTGTACATCCGAAACTGGATGCCCTATCGCCCACAAGGACAGTATTTGGAATATATGTTCCAAACACCCACAACCCTTGCGTGGAAGAAGGCCTTTGATGAAGGACAGCTCAATGAAGTTCAGAGTTTTTTCTGGAAGCCGAAACCCACCGAAGAGCTTTATGATCTAACCAAGGATCCTTATCAAACGGTGAATCTCGCTGCAGACGAAACGCACAAACAAACGCTGGATGCAATGCGAAAACGTCTGCGAGAGTGGACTCTAACAACGCGGGATTTGGGGCTCATGCATGAAAGTACCTTTCATCATTTGGCAGGTCCCAAGTCACCCAGAGAAATTGGCTTAGATACCGCAGCCTATCCGTTGGACGTGATCTTTGATGCTGCCGACTTGGCGGTCAGACAAGCAACCTCAACAGACGAATTAAAACCTCTTTTGACACACACAGATGCGCGAGTTCGCTATTGGGGATTGCAGGGTGTGTTGACCTTGACCTCGCGCGGTAACTCGGTTGATGTTGCCGCGATTGCCCCTTTGTTGAAAGACTCTGATCCTGTGAACAGCGCTTTAGCAGGAGAAATTGTGGGTAGGTATGGCACTGCGGAACAACGTGCTCAAGCTGTCGCTAAGTTACTCGACATCGCAAGTGAGAAAGATGGCGATTACTTCGCGCGTTTACAAGCATTACTGGCATTGGATTTCATGGATGCCAGCCCAGCAGAACTGGGAACAAACGTGGATGCGATTTCCACTCAAGCGGGCAAGTTACCCGGTCGTTACGCACCTTACGTGGAACGCACCATCGCACGCCTCAAAAGCAAGTCGCCCTAAAAAAGCCTGAGACATTCGGAATATGTCCCAGGCCTTCCGCTTTTCAATGGATACATGGTTCATCCGAACCAACCAAACTCATGTTGTTGGGCGTTTCTTCCTCGTAACGAAGTAAACCAACAAAATAAGCAAAGAGACTCCAACAATCATACCAGCCGAACGAAAAACTCCGTTGGCTGCATCAGCCGCTTGTTGATTGGAATCGACAACTTTGGCTGGGCCCGCAGGGGAACTTGGAGCCGGTGCATTTCCGGACGAGGCTGGGGGCGTTGGTTCTTGAGCTGCGGGTTTCTCTTCAGCTGTTTTTTCTTCAGCTGGTTTTTCTTCGGCAGTATTATCACTAGCGGGTTTATCTTCCGCTGCAGGGGGTTGTTCCGCTGCAGGTGGAGCTTCTGTGGGAGTTGCTGGCTTATCTGTAGCCTCTTCTTTAGCTGTTCCTTCCTGTGCATTAGCGGCTGGCTCAGCGGCTGCTGGTGCTTCTGCAGCAGGCTCTTGGGCCGAAACGGGTCGATCTACAAAACTTGCAAAACTAGCGATCCCCGAAAGGATGACAACTGCTAGGAAACGAAAACGAGATGGCATGACAACATCCTGGCTGGAGAGGAAAAAATCGAGTCATGGGCAGCTCCAGTAAGAGCAGAAAGCCCCTCAAGTTAGTGCTAACCCAACACCGCCATATTAAGGAGGGTGCACAAATGGAACGCAATCCCCCTTACGTGCGGGAACATTACAGCTGGAGAGCCAGTTGGCGGGAAACCGAAGTTATTAAAAACTGTTGAAATAACCAACGAATAAAGAGGTTCGGTGCCACAACTTTTGAGGTCAAGTTATCATGGAATCTTTGGAGTAATGATTCCCGGAAATTGCGAGAGTAGAACGCATGAAATCCCTGTTTTGCAAAGTTCTTTTGGGCTTGGTTTTCGGTTGTATGGCGACAAATGCTGTGGCTCAAACCGACTATATCAAGGAACTGCAAACCAAGGCAATTGAAACGAATAAAGCCTCATGGGGATATTGGGGACCAAGCCCAGAATCCTATTCTAACTGGACAACGCACAGCAATCGCTTGATCCCAGTGTATACATTTGGCATCGGTCTGGATTCTATGTGCGGCAAGAAGAGTATTTACCGCGACGCGGAACGCTTGAAAAAACTCTTTGGGCATGAACCGACTGAAACAGTCAACCCTAACGCGGTTTACTTTGATCAAACCGACATCTATCGGTTGCAAAAACAAGCTTTAGCCGCTGGCAAGAAGAAGATCATACTCATGGTTTTCGATGGCATGGATTGGCAGTCAACCAACAACGCGGCCATCGCCCGCACAGGCAAGATCTACACAGAAGGGAAGGGGAGTGGACTGAGCTTTCAAGACTATGCCCCTGCCGGCCTTGTAACCGATTATGGCTATATGGTGACGAGTCCTGCCAATGAAGGTACCGCTGTAAACGTAGACGACCAAAAAGTTACCAAGCGCGGCGATGTGTTGGGTGGATATGCGTGGCAAGCGTTGGGCGAATTCCCATGGTCCAAAGCCAAAGATCCGTTGTATCCGATCGGGAAGGGAATGCCAGTTCATGCTTATACCGATTCGAGTTCGTCCGCCAGTTCAATGACAGCCGGTGTCAAGATTTACAACGACAGCGTTAACGTCGATCCCTACGGACGTCCTGTTACAACGTTGGCAATGGAACTACAGGAAAACGGTTTCGCAGTTGGCGCTGTCACCAGTGTCCCCATTTCGCATGCGACTCCCGCATGTACTTACGCGGTCAACGTTCATCGCGATGACTATCAAGATCTCACCAACGATATGTTAGGGGTGCCTTCTGTTTCACATCCAGGTGGAATGCCCGGCATGGATGTGGTGATTGGCTGCGGTTGGGGCGAGACCAAAAAGGAAGATGGCTCACAAGGCAAAAACTTTGTTCCCGGCAATCGTTACCTAACTGACGCCACACTCAAGGCGATTGATGCAACTCAAGGTGGACAATACGTCGTTGCCCAAAGAACATCTGGAAAAAATGGGGCAGATGTTTTGAAGGACGGTGTGTCGAAAGCGATTAGTGATAAGAAACGCTTGTTCGGCTACTTCGGCACTCGAGGTGGTCATCTTCCTTTTCAAACAGCTGATGGCAAGTATGATCCTACGGTCAGTGCGGGTACTCTGAAAGGAACTCCTGACAACGAAGTCTATACAGAAGCCGATGTCAGCGAGAATCCAAAGCTACAAGAGATGGCCGTCGCCGCCCTAGATGTACTCAACGCCCGAAGTGATCGATGGTGGTTGATGGTGGAAGCTGGTGATGTCGACTGGGCCAATCACGCCAACAATATCGACAACTCGATCGGTGCGGTGTATAGCGGTGCGGATACTTTCTCAGCCATCACTCGCTATCTCGAAGAACACAAGATGTGGGACGATGCGATTATCATCGTCACCGCAGACCATGGTCATTACTTCCATTTGGTCGACCCAACTGTATTGGTCGCCCCCAATCAAAAGTAATGGATCTTTTCAGACGAGGAACCACAGTGACCTTCAAGACCACTGTGGTTCCATTCACATTCTATTAACGATTGACAGCCGCTCGCGTTAGGTCTGGAAAGTCGGTGAACGCTCCATCGACCTTCAACTCGTCAAACAGCACGTCATGCAATTGTTCGATATTCTTTGCCCACGGAGGAAGTTGATCCGCACGAATTGTGTATGGATGAACTTGAAGGCCCGCTGCGTGTGCCGCTTCGACAAATCCAGAGGACTTTACTTCGCCCCCATCACTTGTGGTGACCAACGCAGGGATAGCAGGCCCAACTCCATCTGCGTACACCGCTAATTCCTTCATCACTGCAGTCACATCACTGGCGCCTTTAGGCAGCCCCCCCATCAACTGCACCAACTTCAAGGGGCAATTTTCTTTCTTCAAGCGTTGGAGCTCTTCGGCTTCAAAACATTGGATGTAACAGAGACTATCTTTGGAGTCGTAACCAAACTTCTTCAACACTTCTACGACAACGTCTCCCATCGGTTCGCCGGTTTCTTTCAAATGAAACGCTGGACCTTTGAGTTCAACATAGATCCCAA
Organism: Planctomycetota bacterium; assembly: GCA_017303505.1. Lineage (GTDB taxonomy): Bacteria > Planctomycetota > Planctomycetia > Pirellulales > Pirellulaceae > JAFLCP01. Next base: position 32,177 of record JAFLCP010000015.1, read on the forward strand.
CATTTAAGCCGAGGGTTTGATTCAAGCCTTGAACTAAACGAATTTCATCTTCCAAACGCATGATCTTCTGGCCAAATCCACCTGGAAAGCGGCGGCTATTCGGAAAGGGACGGGAACCATATCTCTCATGGACCGTCAATTTCTGAAGTTCTTCCCATGTAAAATCGATCGCATAATATTTTCCGTCTTCGCGTTTACGATCGGGAAAAACGGTTGCCACGTTCGTTACTTGATCGAGATGAATATCATGCAGCTGCACAGGAACCTTGTCTTTAGTCAACACAACATCCTGCTCGACGTAGTCGGCCCCTTGAGCAATTGCGAGTACCTTAGCACCTTCAGTATGTTCGGGGAGATAACCACTCGCACCGCGATGAGCAATTACAATAGGCTTGGGATTTTCGGCGGACGCTGAACCAGCCACAACAATAAAGTAACTGGCACAGCACAAAACTGCTTGCCCCAGATAAGCCAAAAGTCGCCTCACAGACACACTCCTAGATAGAGACGCAAAACAAGAGTCCAGGCTCGTTACTGATGAGCAAGGATGAACGAGACAGAGTTTAGCTCACTCTTGTGAAGCTATGATGAAGCGACCTCAGCTTCACTCTTGCCCAACCGTTTCTTCACAAAATTTGCCAGGTCCATCGTCAAAGCAAAAAGCGTAGGTACATAGACGAGGGTCACCAAAGTGGAAACAAGCAAACCTCCCAGAAGTACGCTGCCTAAACCGCGATACAATTCGCTACCTGCCCCTGGAAACAATACCAAAGGCAACAAACCCAGAACGGTCGTCACGGTGGTCATGAAGATTGGTCGAATACGGCTGGTAACACTTTCGACAATCGCTTCATTTCTGGTCATGGTTCCCGAGCGAATGAGTCCCAAGGCTTGATCTACAATGAGGATCGGATTGTTTACCACGGTCCCAATCAAAATCACAAACCCCAACATGGTAATCACATCCAGTTGTTGTGGGTTTTGACCTCCCCAGACCAAATAAACTCCCAAGAGTTTCAAGCCCAGCAAACCGCCCACAGCCCCCAAGGGAACGCTAAACATAATGACCAACGGATAGCTCCATGACTCGAACAGAGCCGCCATCAGCAAATAGGTAATCAACAGAGCCAAAAGTACATTCCATCGCAAGGCATCCCAAGTATCTCGGAGTTTATCTGCCGCACCACTTAAGGTCGCGCGATAACCTCCTTCAAACTCTCCTGCTTCTTGCAGTGGTCGCAAGATTTCATTTTGGATGATGGTCAACGCATCTTGCAACGCGACATTCTCGGGAGGTGAAATCTCAATCGTGATAGCTCTTTGTCGCTCGCGATGATTGATCTGTTCTGGGCCGCTCGACAAGCGAATGTCGGCAACCGTCGATAGCGGAACCAGCTGACCACTGGGAGTAGCGATCGGAAGCGATTCAAGATCTTGCGAATGCTGCACGACTTTATCGCTTGCCATCAAGGTCACATCGATTTTGTCACCACCCAGATAGTAATCCGTTGCATACGCGCCATCGACCATCGCATTCACCGCGTAACCAATCATCGATGCGTTCATACCGAGATCGCGAGATTGAACCAGCTTTGGCAGCACATGCACTTCGGGACTGGATAAATCGAGACTGGGAACCGGACGAGCTTGTGCAGTTGGGAAAATCTCACGCGTGCGTCGCAAAATAGTGCCACCGATACGGACCAACTGTTCGATACCAGGCCCAGTAATTTCAATGTCAACGGAGCGTCCTCCCGCCCCACCTCGCTCGAACAAACTGGATTGTCGTCCGGTGACCAAGGCGCCGGGAATACTATCTTTGAACTCGCGAATCATCGGCACCAATTCGGCAGCACGTTCGGGATCATGCGATCGCATACCGATGAAGATCGAACGACCGCGAGCAGAATAAAAGAAATCGCTGATCGTTGGATGTGGCAATTCGGCCGCTTTAGGATCATCAGGGTTGGTATTCCAATAAGGTTCAAGAGCACGCTCGACATCCGCCCCCAGTTCAAGCAATTGTTCGTTGCTGTAACCTGGCGGTGGAAGAATGTTAGCGAACACTAAATTTCGATTGCCGGATGGCAAATACTCCACGGTCGGCCACATGAACCAGCTCAATCCAAACGCAGCTACAGTAATCGTCACAGCCACAGCGAGCTTTCTGATGACCGAGGCTTGAATGAACCGATTAAGGCTGGCGATCGAACCACTAAAGAGATTACCAAATCCCGCTAGCAGGCTCACCAAAAAGGTTGCTTTGCCAATCGATGCTATTCCCACATCGTCCGTAGACTGAGTGGTAGTTTCGTTGTGAGAGGTAAGTAGCCGCGCTGTTGCCGTGGGAATCAGCGTGATCGCTACGATCAAAGACAACCCAACAGCCGCACTGATGGCAATAGCGATGTCGCGAAATAACTGTCCAGCTTCCTGTTGCACAAAAAGCACAGGCAAAAACACAGCCAGCGTGGTTAGGGTGGAAGCCAATACAGCCCCCCATACTTCATTGCCGCCATCAATGGCCGCTTGAAGAGGCGGCTTTTTGAGGAGTTGATGATGTCGATAGATATTTTCCAAGACCACAATTGCGTTATCGACAAGCATACCCACAGCGAAAGCTAGTCCCGCGAGCGAAATCACATTGAGCGAACGCCCCAAAAGATCGAGGACCAAAAATGTCCCCACGATACTTACGGGAATCGCCAGACCAATGACAAGTGCCCCACGTGCATGCCACAATCCAATGATCAACACGATAACCAAAGTGACCACAAACAACCACGGATTGAAACTCACAGCCGCCACAGCCGTAATCAATACGATCGGGCCAAAGAGAAGTGTCTTCACATTGAGATGCAAGAACAGCAGCAACGTCAACATCGTCAACGCGCCACCAACAATAATGTTCTCGTTCACCAATCTCACCGCCGAGTTGATGTACTCGGTCTCATCGTAGACTTGGACCAACTCAAGATTTTTCGGCTTCAGCAAATTCTCATTTAATTCCGCCACCGCCTCATTGAGGCCTTTCATCACTTCAATCACATTGGCATTGGATTCTCGAATGGCATTGACAGAGATGCTGGAGTCACCGTAACGTCGAACAACCCCCGTAAGCTTCTTGAATCCCAGTTCAACTTGAGCGACATCACGAACATAAACGGGGATTCCGTTCTGAATCGCAATCAACTGATCGGAAACTTCCTCTGGTTTCCCGTAGCGACTTAAGGTGCGCACCACATAACGCCGCTTACCTTCACTGTAATCGCCCCCTGAAACATCCAGGTTCTGCCCCTCAAGAACGTTACGCACCGAATCGAGCGTCAGCCCACGAGCCGCCAGACGTTCTGGGTCCACGATCACTCGCAATTCATCTTCACGACCACCGTTCACGTTAACATTGGATACACCCTTGACCCGTTCCAATCGCGCTTCGATGTAGTCCTCAGTAAACCGCAAAAGAGTCGAAATATCTGGGTAGTTGGGTATCAGATGAGCAAGTTCGGGATGTTTCTCAACTAACTGTTTCAAACGATAAATCATCAGTCCGGGCTGGCTGGCACTTTGAACGTACTCCAGATCTTTTTTCAGATCAGGATGGGCTTGAATCGCTTGTGCCATCGCTCCCGAGTCAGGACGTGCGGGAGACAGAACGTAGTAAGCGATAGGCCGATCCGATGCACTGCTTGTGCTCAGAACAGGTTGGTCTGCTTCAATCGGATACTCGCGAACCTGCTGTAGGCGGCTGTTGACCTTCAACAGAGCCTTTTCCATGTTGGTTCCCACTTCGAATTCGAGCGTAATGCGAGAATTAGAATCGCTCGACTCACTGCTCATGCGCGTTACACCTTCAACGCTCTTGAGCTGCTCCTCTTGTTCCTGGGTTATTTCGCGTTCCACTTCTTGTGGACTCGCACCTGGCCAACGTGTCTCGACAGAAATCGTGGGCGTTTCAACCTGAGGTATCAATTGAATGGGGAGTCGGAGCAATCCAACACAACCAAACAAAACTACCAATAGTGCGCCCACAGAAACCTTAACCGGGTTGCGGACACATGACTCAATAGGTCCCATGTACCGCTCAACCTCCATCCGATACTGCGGGAGTATTTCCCGGAGGCTGTGCAACTGCTTGAAGGTTCTCGGGATCGATCACTTTCCCGATGCGAACGGTCTCTCCGTCGCGCAAGCGTTCATTGCCAAAGACGGCGACCACATCACCTGGCTTGAGACCATCGACAACTTCGACATTGCTACCTTGCGACATGCCAAGTTGCACGTTTACGGTACGCACTTTGCCATCGACGATCTGCTTTATCTGCGATCCAACTTGACCGAGCACCAATGCGTCTTTCGGTATCAGAGTCGCTCGCTTGCTTGCCCCAACTGGCAAAGCGCATTTGGCTAACATCCCTGGTTTGACCAAATAGCCATTATCGCCACGGGGATTTTTAACTCGTACTCGTACGGGAAACGTTCGGCTGCGCGTTTCCGCTTCGGGAACGATACTGACAATGCGACCGATGATCGGTTCAGCTACATCAGGCAGCGCATCGAACTTCAATGTGGCTGATTCTCCAACTTTCACAAAGCGGATATAAGATTCAGGCACATACACTTCGACTTCAACTTCATCGATTTGAATAATCTCAACGACAGCACTACCTTGACTGAGCCAATATCCCGCCTCGGTCAACTCGCGAATCACAAAACCGCTAAACGGTGCGCGAACGGTGTACTTTGCTAAGCGATCTTCGAGCAATTCGACAAGACTTTTCTGTTGTTCCAGCCGAGCTTCCGCTGCCTCGATACGTTCAGGGCGAGTTCCCCGTTGCAATAGTTGCAGGCCTTCTTTTGCTTCAGAAACCAGTTCTTCACCAGCATCAAGCAACGATTGAACTTCTTGCAATTCATCGTCAGAAACGATTCCGTTGCCGACATCGAGACGTGTCATGCGATCTAAGCGTTTGCGCAAATAGTCGCGTCGAACCTCAGCGGCCGTTAAACGACTTTTGGCTTGGGCGATCTCTTCTGGCAAAGCTCCGTTTTTGAGTTCGAGCAGCTCGGCTTCACGCAGTTTGTATTCAGAACGAGCGGCCGCCAACTCAATCTCCAGCGTCTTGGTCAATAACTGGGCAACTGCTTCACCTTCTTTGACTTCTTGTCCTACTTCCACTGCTAATTGCACTACCCGTCCATCGACCGCACTGCCGACGACGGTACGCCGAAGAGGCAAGGTTGTTCCAACGAATTCCGAGGTGGGTGCGATGGAACCTTCATAGGCCTTCGAAACATGCACCAACGCGGGCGCTGGCGCAGGAGGTTTCTCTTGACCGTATAAGCCCAGCGAAATCATCGCAGACAGAACCATCGCGCAGCATAGCCGCACGATGGTGTGATGAAACAAATGTCTGTAGAAGCGAGTTGGCACGGCAGTTATCCGTCGGTTATTTCGCAAAATCAGAGGGATGTAGGTTCTGTTCGGGCCAGAACTTGGGGTCGTTTCGGAAGCCAAACATCGTTGGCTTGAACTCACCTACGATCTCCACATTGAGATCGTTGGTGATCTTGTCTTCCAAACCGACAGCCCAGAAGCAAGCGTTGGTAACCAAACGACGTAACCCAGCGTTTTGCAAATCGATCGATGCGCCCATCGTTGTGCAAAATACGCGAGCTTCTTTACCGGAAGGAACTTTAGGTGTGTGAACCCAAGCCAATGGCATCATCGGGTTGTTTCGTTTGTCTTCAACCGCCGCATCTTCTGCTTTCATACCCTTAAGGATTTGACCGTCAAGCAAAACAGAGGCGTCTTTGGACAAATTCACGATTCCATAAACATCGGTTGGGCCCCAAACATCACTAACCCCGCGCAAGACCGGATGTTCCTTATTTTCTGCGTGAATCACGCCGCGTGTGCTTTCCGATCCATGATTGCCATGATGGCTAATCCAGGTGTCACCCAAAATCTGCTGCCCAAAACCACCCAACCATTCTTTATTGTTCCAACTGTATTTCGCATATTTGCGATCCGCTGGAATGTTGAAAGCGTGTGTAGCCGTTCGCAAACCAATCATCGGTTTACCGGCATTTACATATTCATCGATGAAAGCCATCTGCCAATCAGGCAAATTGCGGAAACGGGTAGCGATCACCATCAAGTCAGCTTCCTTGAGATGTTGTAACCCAGGAATGTTGCTGCTGTAGTTCGGATCGATAATGCCCGACTCCGGATTGATCGCGAACAGCACCGTACATTTGAAACCATGATGCTTCGAGAGAATTTTGGCGAGCTGCGGCAAGGCTTCTTCAGAGCGATATTCTTCATCACCTGAAATCAATACAACATGTTTACCTTTGCCTGGACCTTCACCACCTTCGACGGTCAACCAAGGAACTTCTTCCGTTCGCAATGGACGATACCAAATGTTGCGGAAGCGAGTGGTATTACCATGATCTTGCAGCAAGAGCGGACCAACTGGAGGATGAGGCGAATAAGGATGCGTTTCTTGATGAGCCATTGGACCAATCAATTCGCGTCCATGATGAACGAGAACACCGTTAAGAAATACAGTGGCTTTAGCCGCTTTGACCAATTTGCCATCCGCAAAACGAGGAGCTTCCCAAATGATGTCGTAGGTTTGCCATTCGCCAGGACCGCGTGCCGCATTCACTTGCGGAGGATATTGACCATAGATCGATGACACTTGGCCGTCTGGATAAGTGTCGTTATTGAACGAATCAAGAACTTGGATCTCATATCGTCCCATAATGATGACACCGCTATTGCCGCGTCCTTGACTATTGCCTTCCACTTTTTCAGGAGTTGCAAATTCGAGATGCAATTGGCAATCGCCAAACTCGGCTCGGGTAAAGATCGAACCGCTACCTGGCTTGACTTCCATGTACCCTTTTTCGACTTTCCAAGGGGCGGCCACAAATTCGTCACCTTTGCGTCCCACCGCCCAGGCATCGAGATTGGTTCCGTCAAACAACACAACGGCATCGGAGGGAGGAGCCCCAATTTCGTCGGCAGGCTTAATGACTTGTGGGCGGGGACGATATTTGTCGTGGACTCGCCAAGGCTGACCAGGAAGTTTCGGTGTTTCGGTATACCCCTGTGGTTCTGCCGGTGGCTTTTGTGCCCAAAGAGTTGCATTCGATAGCAAGCCCATGCACAGAGCAAAGACGATCGACAGACGAAACATAGGCAAAACGGTGACCGAAATCACTGTGACATGTCGCATTGTTGTTCCTCGAGAGCCGAGAAGGTAGGAAGGAAGGGAAGGTACCAGTCCATTCCATATTAACTGCTTGGCAATAAGTTCTCTATCAGCCCCCCCTGACTTAGGAGCGTTTCTGCACAAAAGATTCACATTGACCTGGACGGGAAAACGGAAATTTGCCAAATCACTCAACAGAACTCAGCCCATTTTGGGCTTCACTCCATTGTTCAGGGAGATTTTGGAAGATGAACCGCTTGAGGAACGGACAGGATTGTTCGATATTGCCCAAACACCGCTGGACGGCAACGCGGGCCGCTCGCTGCTTGGGATTACTGGCTCTCTCCGCACTACTGTGCAGTTGGTCAGGCTGTGCAATGCCGGAATGGTTTCGAGGTGGAGGCTTAGATGGCCCCAATGCAAACCTCGGCTCAGGCCTTCGCACCAACACGGGCAATGGTCCGTGGGGAACAGGCGTAGATGAACGAGCTCGTGAAATCGAACGCAATCTGGGTTATCGAAACTAGAAAGAACTTGAATGATGAGTGAGCCGATTTCGATTCTAGAACAAACCTATCAATGGGAACGCGAAACGGCTCTTTTGGAATCCACACAAGCCACTTTGGAGTGGGATGAACGCACCGGTATGCCTCCGGCAGCAGGAGCATACCGCGCAGAACAGATCACTTATCTCAGTGGCTTGATTCATCAACGTCGAACCGATGCCGCACAAGCAGATCGCATCGATTCATTGGTGCAATGGGCGAACCAACAACCTGACAACGAAGACTTAGCTGTCACCGCACGTTATCTCAAACGAAACCTAGTTCGTCGACAGAAACTTCCGCTCGACTTGGTTCAAGCGATGACCAAAGCTATCGTGCTTGGTCAACAAGCTTGGAGCCAAGCTCGCAAAGCGAAGAGTTTCGCCGACTTTCTGCCATGCCTAAACACGATTGTCAAACTGAAACGCGAAGAAGCAAATTTACTAGCGATTGATGGCTCCGCATACAACGGTTTGCTCGATGAGTATGAAGAAGGTGCCAATGAGGCGCATCTTCAGGTCTTGTTTGCAGACTTGCGAAAACAGTTGGTGCCGATTGTTGCGGAAGCTGCTGAAGCAACTCAAAAGCGTGGAACCATTTTGGTTCAGCCGACGATTCCTATCGAGGCTCAACGCTCCTTCAATCGATTGGTGGCAGAACAAGTAGGTTTCAGCTTCGATGCTGGACGTTTGGACGAAACCGATCATCCGTTTTGCACAACGTTAGGTCCTCGCGATTGCCGTATTCTAACTCGATACTTTGAAAATGATCTCTTGAGCAGTTTGTTTAGCACGCTGCATGAAGCGGGCCATGGAATGTACGAGCAAGGCTTGCCAGCCGAACATTTTGGTTTGCCACTGGGCAGTTATGCGTCGCTGGGCATCCATGAATCGCAATCTCGTTTATGGGAAAATGCCGTTGGTCGCAGTTTGCCGTTTTGGCAATGGTGCACACCACAGTTGCAGAAACAGTTCCCAGGTTTGTTTGCTCAAGCAACACCTGAAACGCTTTATCGTTATACCAATTCGGTCTCGCGCAGTTTTATCCGCGTAGAATCCGATGAAGCGACTTACAATCTACACATCGCAATTCGCTTTGAAATCGAACAGCAACTTATTTCGGGAGCCTTGAATCCTACAGATCTCCCTGATGCATGGAACGCTGCGTACATGGAATATCTTGGAATCTCGCCGAGCAATCACGCGGAGGGATGTTTGCAAGATGTTCATTGGAGCGCGGGACTATTTGGTTATTTCCCGACTTATACTCTGGGTAACTTGATTGCCGCTCAGTGGATGGAAACGATTCAGCAGAGTGTTGGGGATCTTGATTCCTTGCATTGTCGCGGCGATTTCAGACCGTTGCTGGAATGGTTGCGAACCAACGTGCATCAACATGGCAAACGGTTTACTCCAGGTCGTCTGGTTGAACGCGTCACTGGCCGCCCGCTGTCGGCGATTCCGTTTGTGAAGTATCTGACACAAAAGCTGACGGCTACCGGTTTGTTGGTGAGTTAAGCCTGATACTCCGACGTTCAGAGTAGGGTTCTTCTTCGTAGCTCTTGCTCGTCATCCTCCACCAGGACTGGCGATATGTCCGTGGAGACGCGCGTGACTTGGCCCAACACAACTTACAATCCAACCGAGGTAAGCCTAGCCGTCGATACACGGTCTAAACGATAGGGCGGGACCTACTTCATTTTTCGTGCATCTTGTGAGCGAGCTGTTGATTTTGCAGTGAACGGGCGGTGATACTATTGTGGCATCTTAAAGTGACTAATGAAGATCATGTGCTGGACTTGACGGATCAATTGATGCTTGCGAGCCTCCCATGCCATCGAAACAAATCCATTTGTTACTCGTTATTTTTGCGTTGCTTGCCTTAACCCCCGTTTTCGCTTTTTCGGCGAATTTTGTTTTTGGTTACATTGATGGGCTCTCGCTAGAAAATCAAGCGATTTCATTTCCCATTATCCAAGCGCAGAGTTACCTACTGGCTATTTACTTCGCCTTTGGCAAGCATAACTTTGTCGTTCGTTCCACTACGCTTCTGATCGGCTTGATACTAATCACGTTTGAAGCGACTTGGATCCACGCCACATTGATGGACTTGAGCGAGCCTAGGTACTACGCTTCCCATCTACAACAGAACCTTATTGTGTTTATTGTTCCCTCAGCCTTTTATTCGGTTTTGTTTCTACCGCTAAGAACGCGATTAACTGGCCGTGTACACCGTGAGCAGTTTACAATTTTGCAATTGCTTTTTCTCACGCTTCTCGGAGCGATGATCATCGCCAACATCCGACATAACCCATTCGCACATTATCTTTTCAAATGGTCTGCTCTCGGAGAAATGACTGTCAGTTGTGGCCTGCTTACGTTATTTCTTTACGCGCTTTTTCTTGGCGATTCGGTATTTCAAAAGCTGCTGGGGCTAGCATGTGTGATAACGATTTTCGGATACATTATCCGAAATTTAGGCTCCAGTCCTTCCGTTTGGGACTACACCAATGTGCTTCTACCCTGGCTTCTTTACGTTCCCGCTCTTTTTGCCCTGCGTCATTGCTTCGCCACAAAGAAGCACATAACGATTGCCACGGAGGGCATTACAAGCGGTATTTATGGGCTTGGAACTACCCCAAAATAGCTCGTTTTTGGGCCAACCGGGTGCGAAGATCGCAGATTCCGACTACCTTGTTATTTGGACTGCTTTGACCGACACCTATTCAAGCGGTGAACAGAGGTTGTCCGGTTAACCTTCATGCCTCTATCGCCGCTCCATTGCGTACCTCTATTTCCCATGACGACCTACGCCTGCCCGAATTGCCAACACTCGATCCATTTGCCTGAAGGCGTTTCCCAGACAGCAACGTTGCAATGCCCAATGTGCGGCCATAACACGCCAGCCTCTGCGTTGGCTCACAGCGCTGGCCCCACATGGATCGTGGTCGAACCAGGTGATCCAGCCCACCCCATGGTCCTTCCCGCCAGCACGCCCGAACTCACCGCAAACAAAGCCGAAGTCCCAGCCGCCGACGAAACCAGCATCACTCCATCCGGATCAACAGATGAAGCTGACTATGAGCTCGCAGATCCCAATCAACCCAAAGCCGATCGAACTCGCAAACAGCCGATCAAACAACAGGATTGGAGCAAACATAAACCTCTCACGCATGAAGAGTACCAACGCCGAAAACGAAAGTCGGGTTCGCCCGTCGCTGGCATCGTTCAAGTTGTGCTCGGAGGAGCCTTGGCTCTACCGATCGCACAATTATTGATATGGCACGCGCTCGGCAAAGATCCATTTGAATTGGCGCCTAAGGTCGGTGCTTATGCGCCCTGGATCTTGCCTTACAAATTACGTCCGTTTGCTTCGTCCGATGATAACCGCTTCGTCGAACGCTCCAGCCCCAAACGCAGCAACACCAAAAGCAGCGGCATAGCTCGAGACTTCGATGCAGAACTTGCCGCCTCAGTGGCCGAATCAGAAAAGAAACCGAACAAGCCTGCAGAAACTCCACCCACTGAAGTGAAGGAAGACAAGAAGACGGCTGAACGCGAAGAGGCCAAAGACAAAGAGAAAGAAAAAGAACTACCTGCAGCCCCGATGGACTCGACCGATAAGGTCACCAAAGATGCACCACTGAGTGAATCAGAAAAACTGACTGCCGCCATCGCTGCGACACGACAAGCCATGGATTCTTGGTCCAGTGTCGCCAAAGATGATGGAGGCGAACGCCGCAAAATTGCCAATAGCTTTTATTCCAACTTGGCAACCACCGTCGAACAATTTGCCAAAATAGAAAATGAGCCGAGTGCTCGAATCATTAAACGCAAAGTGGACGAACTGACTCGCGACATCGTCAAAGATGCGGAGTTGATACAGCTGGTTCGGGCTGGCGGATTTGCCAAATTGAGCAAAGGTCCCGAATCCATCTCTGCTGGCAGCGGATTGGCTTTGATCGCTAGTTTCGATGACGCTGCTGAAGCGGATCAGCGATCGATCAAGGTGCGCAAATCGGTCGTAGCGGATGCGGAAGAAACAGAAGCTAACACCCAACGCAGAGACATCAGCTTGCATCGAGATGTATTGTTAGGGGAGCAAATCAGCGGTGAGTATTTGGTACTGACCGTGGCTCAAAGCGAACCTGAGCCAGAAGCGGCAGAAAAAAAGCGGGATGTGATTTGGTTCGCCATCCCGCTTGAATAGTCCGTTTATTGTTTCGGTCGCAAGTTATTTCTTGATGCGACCGATGATTTGACATTCGGCTTTCAGTTCTTCACCCAAGCTTGTTTTAACCGCGATTGTTTGTTGAATTTCACCCACATCTTCAGTTGCGATGAACTCGAACGGTACCAAGTGTGTTCCCTTTTCTCCCTCGGGTACTTTGAACTTAAAGCGAGGATCTTCACAGCTGATTTCTGTGATGGCAAATGGTGTCTTGCCGCGAACCACCAAACGCTGTTGCTTCGATTCACCTGGCTTTAGATCTCCCAAGTCCAGCATCTTGGGTGCGATCGTCAATGGCGGCAGCACGTTCGCGAATACAGGCACCGATATGCGCTCAAACTTAATGTCGTCAGTAACAAGGACGATCTCTTGCTGGATGTTGCCCGGTGGTGCATTGTCTTTCAGTCCAACGTCTAACCGATAACCAACGCGTCCGCCACCTTGCTCTTCGCGTTTCAGCTTGACCGTGAGGTAATCACACTCGCTGCGGACATCATTAATCTTCCAGTTGCTTCGACCAGCATATTGAACGGTGAGTTCGGCATTCTTTGCCGTTCCTTGATCGACATCACCGAATTGCACTTCGCCTGGTTCCACAATGACGTCAGAGCGAATGTGCCCCGATACCATGAGTTGCACTTCGGCATAATAAGGTTTATCAAATGTCACCGTGACCACTGCAGCTTTTTTACCGACGAAAGAACGTGTATTGAATTGGGCCACAATGGTCCCTTTCTCCCACGTTTTCAGATCGGGCTTAGTGATCCGAGGCGATGTACAACCACAACTACTGCGGACCGAGGCGATATGTAGATCTTCTTCGTAGATGTTGGTCAATTCAAATTCGAATTCGGTCTTGGCACCGCGGGCTACGGCTCCAAAATCATGTGAGGTCTCCTTGAACATCTTGGTCGCCCAAGCCTGAGCCATCGCTGGGCTGGCGATGCTAGCAACGATTAGCATCATGATTGCAGCGCGAACAGCCGCCAGAGAGAACATTGACGTAAAACGTTGCTGTGACTTAGGTTGCGCTTTATTACTCTCAGAAGAATCGAAACCCATACCAGCACCTTCCAACCGAGATGGAACTCTCTTGAATGCGTCATTGAATCGAATTTCAGGCATACATTTTCTGTTATCGGCAATCTGACCGCAATCCTTACAAATTTTCCATTCCCTCACAGCCCCCCTCACATGAGGCTGTCCCCAATCTCCATTTCCAAAGTTGGGATGTGTATAATTTGAACTATGCAATGACGAGGGCGTAGAAGCTTGGAACACTTTCGTTTCGCCTTTGCTGAAAGTCGTCCTTCACGACTCCCTACCGCATTGCCTTGAAAGCCTCAACGACAACTGCTGTCCGACGCAACTCTCCACCGCTGTTTTCAAGTGAACCCAAACGATGATTCGTTACTTGCTCGATCTACATCGGCGTTATCTTTTGGCTTGGCTGTGTGCTGAAATCGCCTTCGTGATGCTGCTGATCTTCATTGCAACTCAAGGGCCTAGGAGTCGTGCAACATCGCGGAGCACATATAGCTCGTCACGAATTTTGGCTGAACGTTTGGCCGAGCCAACACACATTCAACCCGCAACGTATCAAGGCGACGGTCCATTTGGTCCACGTCAGAAAATCGCCGAGTTCCCCGCAGGCGTCGATTGGCTCAACACAAAGAACTCGTTGAAACTGAGCGACCTCAAAGGGAAGCTAGTACTCCTCGATTTTTGGACGTACTGCTGCATCAATTGTATGCACATTCTCCCAACGCTCAAAAAGGCAGAAGCGGAGTTTGAAAAGGAACTTGTGGTTGTAGGCGTCCATACCGCGAAATTCGAAACCGAAAAAGATACAGAGAATATTCGCTCGGCGATTTTGCGTTATGAGATCAAGCATCCGGTACTAAACGATTCGGAACATACGTTGTGGAATAAATTGGGCGTATCGAGCTGGCCTACATTGGTTCTGATTGATCCAGAAGGGTATGCGATCTGGGCCAATGGGGGAGAAATTCCCTACGATGATTTGCAAAGCGTATTAAAGAAAGCCGTCGCATTCTACAAACGCAAAGGGACGCTCGATGATCGTAAGGTCCACTTTGATTTAGTCGAACTGACGGCCCAACCCACGCCACTGCGATTCCCGGGCAAAGTGATTGCCGATCCACCGACCCAACGGCTATTTATAAGCGACAGTAACCACAACCGGATTGTGATCACAAAAGAAGATGGAACATTGCTTTCAGTGATCGGATCTGGCCGTGTCGGGGCTGAAGATGGTGATTTCACCAAAGCCACGTTTAATCATCCGCAAGGCCTAGCCTATCTAAACGAAACGCTCTGGGTTGCCGATACGGAAAACCATTTGATCCGGCGAATCGATTTGCGATCCAAGCAAGTTTCAACCGTGGCTGGTACGGGCAAACAAACCGAAACAGCTTGGCCCGGTTTGAATTTTAATGCCACCGTTCCCAAGAAACTCATCCGCAATCCTCTCAGCATTCCTATCGGTAGCCCTTGGGATCTCTGGATACATGAAGACACGCTCTTTATCGCGATGGCAGGCCCACATCAAATTTGGAAAATGGATTTGGAAGGGACGGGCATCGCACAATTTGCCGGTAACGGTCGCGAAGATATTGTCGATGGAAAATTGATACCGAAAAAAACGTACGAAGAAGGCTATTCTTCGTTTGCTCAGCCGAGTGGCCTGACCAGCGACGGTACTTGGCTCTATGTGGCTGATAGTGAGGGAAGCTCAATTCGCGCCGTGCCATTATCGGGACAAGGGGAAGTCCGCACGGTGATTGGAACATCGAAGCTTCCCCAGAATCGCTTATTCACTTTTGGTGACGTAGATGGCAAGAAGGAAAAAGCCTTACTTCAACATCCTTTGGGTGTCGGATACCGCGATGGCAAAATTTATGTTGCTGATACGTACAACAACAAGATCAAAGTGGTCGATGCAAAGTCAGGCGATGTCGAAACTGTCGCTGGTAGCAAGTCGCCGGGAAACACCGATGCTCCCGCTTTGTTTGACGAACCAGGTGGCCTGACTGTTGCAGGTGACTTGCTTTATATCGCTGACACCAACAATCATGCGATTCGAGTTTTCGATCTCAATACGAATCAACTTCGAACGTTGGCGATTGCAGAACTGAAGCCCCCCAAATCCGAAGTCCGACCCGAAGATCTAAAACTTCCAACCGATGGCAAGAGAATTAAGGTCGCTGCCCAAGCACTACAAGCTGGTCTCAGCACCGCCAAGATTACAGTTCGCTTCGATTGTGCCGAGGGTTGGAAACTTAATCCATTAGCGGATTTTCCTGTTACTGTCATTCAACCTGGCTTTGCCAATATGAACAGCCGCACGTCGGTGAAAGCAGACGGCAATGCGATTGAATTTGAAGTGCCGCTTCCGGAGGCCGAAGAACAAACGTTGCAAATAGCGATAGGTTACTTCTACTGCCAAACCGACGAACAAGGTTTATGCTTGGCAGATACCGTCATCTTAGATTTTCCGCTGAAACGGAACACTGGTGCGGAGAACAGTGGCTTGACACTGCGGGTCCCAGTTGAACCGTAGCAATACATGAACGGTAGCAGCAGCACAGCACCACAGCAGCACTGTACCGCAGCAGCACTATACCGGAGCAACACGATATTGGCGCTCAATTGAAGATGAACGCTGGTTCGCCCTCGGCCGATTCATCAACGAACCGTAGACTGCTCTAGTTCTGTTAGCATCTCGGCGAGCAATTCCATCGGTAGTCCGACCACATTGCTGGGACTTCCTTCGGTGAGTTTCAGCCAGGGATGATCATCTTGATAACCAAAGGCTCCCGCTTTTCCAACCCATAACTCGCTATCCAGATAGTCGTTGATTTGCTGTTCGGAGAGAGGCTGCATGTAGAGCCGACTTACGGCCACACGCACGATGCGTTTATCATTGGGGCGATTCCACAGACATAGTCCACTGTAAACGCTATGGGAGCGACCGCTAAGTAGATCGAGCATTTCGCGGGCATGTTTTCGGTCTTCAGGTTTGCCCAGGATTTTGCCCATGCACTCTGCGACGGTATCGCAACTGATGACGAGTCCCCGGTCGGTGCGGTGCGCGACATCGGCACCTTTTTGATAGGCCAAACGCACGACGAGTTCCGGGGGAGTCTCGCGACTACAGATGCCGCATTCCGCTTTAGGATCGGGGGCATCAACTCGAAACGGATAGCCAGCGGCTTGCATTAGCTCTTTCCGACGCGGCGATTGACTTGCCAGTATCAATGGCAGTTCGGCGCTATACAACTTGTGCGGAGCAGGCTGATTCATAGCGTCTATTCCGAAAGTACACCGTGTCGAACGGAAGTGGTCAGTTCACGCTCGCTCAATGTGATTACGAGCTCGAGTCGTAAATGTGCTACATCAAATACATCAAAGCGTATCGCCGTTGGGGTTCATTGGCGGCTCTGGCGAATCGGGTGGATTGGGGCCCTGCATTCGTTGGCGAAACTGGTCCCAGGTTGACTTGATCGAATCGTAGAACAAGCCCACTTGTCCCGATGCGACAAACACGCGGGCGCGTACGGCGGACTGAGGGTAGAAGTTGGTGATGAAGTCAAAGCTGAACTCGTAAGGGCCGTGGCCAATCATCACCGCATTAGCGTAACTACCACTGAGGACATCGTCGCGCAATTTGAGTTCATCATAAATTTCTTGTGGCGATAATCGTCGGGGTTGTTGTACAGGAGGCTGCAACGGTGTGACGGATGAACCGCCGTTGGTGTCGATCGAAAAGGTGCCTGGAATGGGTGGCGGCGTACCAGTGTTGCCCGCTCCGGCGTTGGCCGCTCCGGCCGGCGCCGAAGAACCTGGAACCGCATTACCCGCCCCACCAGTTCCCTGAGTTCCGCTTGCCCCATGTGCCAGCGGTACCGGCGATAATGGTGCAGGATTTTC
Organism: Planctomycetota bacterium; assembly: GCA_017303505.1. Lineage (GTDB taxonomy): Bacteria > Planctomycetota > Planctomycetia > Pirellulales > Pirellulaceae > JAFLCP01. Next base: position 49,128 of record JAFLCP010000015.1, read on the forward strand.
GCCGGAGGTCGTTGGGGCTGCGGGCGAAGGAGGCGGCAGTGGACCATTGCCTACCACGATTTGATCGGCCCGATTGTTTACGGTAGGCAAGGGGCCATATCGTTGGCGAAATAGGTCGATGTTCTTGCCTAATGCATCGACAAACTGCGGCATGACTCCATGTGGGAGAATGACACGTGCGACCACTTGAAATGGGCGGCCAAGATTCTGAACAAAGTCGATAACGAATTCGTTAGGGCCAGTCATGACAATTGCCCCAGTGCTGAATACGCCACGATGCACATGATCGGGAACGCGGGCTCGCACTGCTGGTTGTCGGTCCGCAGGGTCAGGGCGATCGTCGGACGAATATGGATATGTCATTCCGTTACCATTTCAATGATTTGTCTGCTAGCGACTTTCGAGAGGCCCCCTAATCATTACATGCAGGAATACGCTGACAAGTGGGGAAAGGAAAGAGCAGGGGAGTAGTCTCGTACGGCGAGCGATCCAAGTTGCCAATGCGGGTTATCTCCGTAGATTGGAAAAGGTTCGCGATTGCTCTACAAATTTGCTGGAACGCTGCGAAATGGACTTGCGATCTGCTACAATTTTCGATCTCTCCGCTGCACATTGTGCCCACCTGGGAACAAATCCATCGAGTGCCGCTTCGTTTTTGTCGCCGCCAATCCGGATAGTCACCAAGCATGAAATCGGTTCCACTATTTCGACGAGTTCCTCTCGCTTTTTTGTTGTCTTGCTGTGGTACGCTGACCATGTGCGAACCACTCTACGCCCAAGAAGCGATCGACCGAACCAAGGAGATTGTCGTTTCACCTGAGGTTAAAGATTGGCTCAAGGAAATTTATGTTTGGGATGGACATAATGATCTTCCCTGGGCTCTTCGCGACAACGCACAACCTGTGAAGACCATCGACTTACGAGTTTCACAACCGAAGTATCACACCGATATTCCGCGTTTGAGAAGTGGCGGGGTGGGAGCTCAATTTTGGTCGGTCTATGTGCCTGCCAATACGCGTAAAGTGGGCGAGTCTTTCCAAACTACGATGGAACAGATTCAGATTGTTCATGATCTGGTCAAAGAGTTTCCGGACACCTTTGCTTTTTGCGGTTCCAGCGACGAAGTTTTGGCCGCCAGAAAAGAAGGCAAGATTGCTTCACTTGTCGGCATGGAAGGAGGGCATTCCATCGAAAACTCACTGGAGAAACTTAGAAAGCTCTATAGCCTCGGTGCTCGATATATGACGCTGACGCACAGTGATACGCTTGAATGGGCCGACGCCGCCACCGACACCGCTCAGCACCAAGGCTTAAGCCCATTTGGAGAAGAGGTTGTTCGCGAAATGAATCGCCTAGGTATGCTGGTAGACATCTCACACGTCAGCATCGAAACAATGCATGATGCGATGGCGATTAGCGAAGCTCCAGTGATTTTTTCGCATTCGTCTGCGCGAGCTGTGGCCGATCATCCACGCAATGTGCCGGACGAAGTGTTGGCCAAATTGCCCGAAGATGGCGGCGTGGTGATGGTCAACTTTTTCTCAGGTTTTGTGGTACCCGATTCCGCTAAAGTAATGCGCGAAATGTTCGAAGAGAATCGCCGCTTAGAAGAACAGTTTGGTAAAGATCCTGATCGCTTGAAACAAGAACAGACTCGCTGGCGCACTGCTCATCCGATGAAACCAGGTACAGTACACGATGTGGCCGACCATGTGATGCATATCATTAAGGTGGCAGGTATCGATCATGTTGGTTTGGGATCGGATTACGATGGTATCTCGATGGCACCCAAACAAATGGAAGATGTGTCGACGTATCCCGTGCTGCTCCAAGTATTAGTCGACCGCGGGCTGACGAAAGAGGATATTGCCAAACTCTGTTACGGCAACATTCTGCGCGTACTGCAACAGGCCGAGCGAGTTTCTTCTCGACTCCGCCATCAAACGAATTGAGAGCCGCGGAGGCTGTGTTGCTGCTTTCGCCTAAGGCAGCAGAAGAATTCGCATTAAATCACTTTGAGGAGCCACTATCGCAGTGGCTCCTTTTTGTTTGCGCGGACACATCCCATATGACTGGACAACCGCTGCTTTTCCTTGGCGAGGAAACAGCCCCGGAGAGGGCCCAAAGCAGCCCAAGCTAGCACAAACATACAAGTGTAAAAAAACACACACAATCTAGTTGACAGAGCCCTCACTACCTGTACAATCCGCATATATTCACGTGCAATCAAGATCACACATGAATTTAATGTACGTAAGATTGCACTCAAACGTACACATACCGGCGGTTTTGATAGAAAGGAGTTACGGGCAAGTAAGAAGCCAGATGGGAATAGCGCGAGTGAGCCGGTGAGAAACTTGCGATGAAACACTCTTCCACGCTCTGGCGATTGGTAAAGCGATCGTCGCTTTGGGAATAGCGACGAGAAATATCGAGCTTGTGAAGCTGTCGAGGGAAACGAAGAAGCTCGAAGAACGGTGACGCTGCGATGTTCCTTAGGACATCGTTGTGTCCGCAAACGGGAGCGAATATCGCGACCGTGTTCTTCTGAATGGAGTCGTTACATCTTTTTTCGTATCGGAATCATCGGGAATGATTCCAGCTGAATCTTGCTTTCAGCCAACCACAGCTTTATGCATCACAAGGAACGAACACATGAACGCACTGCACACATCGAAAACATCGCACACATCGAAACCATCGGACTCTTTGAAAACATCGCACACCTCAAACGTTACCACCATCGACCCGCAACCCTTATCGGCGTCCGCCAACGCTGATTCAGTCATCCACGAAACAGCATGCTGCCAAAGCATTGAGCCCACGAAAGAATCGGCTCACGCGTTGGAACGCCGCACAACGCCGGGAAACCTTCGTAGCAAGTGGTTATTTTTGTCGGCCATTAGCGCCGCGATTACAGTCGCCATCGCGCCATTATCGATCGGCGCCTTTCATCGAGCAACGGACTCTACTCCCGAGGTACCGTTAGTCCAGGAAGAAACGAAAACCGTACCAACCCTCTCGGAAGAAGATATTGATTTTGCGTCTTTGTTTGAGCCGAATGACACCAGTCCCCAGTCGACCGCTGCCATGTTCTCCCAAGAACAACAGGCTGATTCTGAGCTGGTGGATTCTGGGCGCACTGGCGATTATGTCGCACTGCGCGAGCCAACGGAGGATGGAGAACGAGTCCGCATTGTGGTCTTTGAGCCCAATCGCGACATCTACATCCACGAAAGCGATCATGACGGGATACAGGTCCGTATCCGCAGATATCTCTTTGGAACCAGTACTGAGCAAATCGTTTCGGCGTCTGATATCCAGGATCTAAAATCTCAATCGCAAGATGCATTTGATACTTATCGAACGCATATCGACAAAGCCCGACTCCTGAGCCCAGCGGTCTCGATTTATCCGGCGGAAGAAGTCGCCTGGCTTGAACCGAGCGGCTTTCTGACGGCCCTATCGATCGATGAACCGAAGAACAAGAGCGATAAAGGTAAGACCAAGAAGGAGCCTAAATCGGTCAAGAAGGAGTCTTCAGCAAAACAAACGGCCAAGAAAAAATCGACAACTACCAAGAAGGGAGAAGCGAGTCCAAAGTAGAGTTCCGGCAAGAAGCCATCGAGTAAAGAAAGTGCCTCCACCAAGAACGGCAGTAAAGATAGCTCTAAGAACAGTGCCAATAAAAACGTAGAAAAGAAGACAGCGAACAAGAAGCCTGCCAGCAGCAAGGAAAAAATGAAGGGCGAGAAATCGACGAGCAAAACGGCCAAGGAGCGGCAGTCTAAATCGAACGGCACAAAATCAGATTCGAAAGATGCCAAAGCTCCCAAGAAAAGCCGTGCGAAGGATAAGCCTGACAGCAAATCCATGTCAGCGAACACGAGCCGCTTTGGAGAAACGGAATTCGGTGCTGAACCAGTGCCAACCATTTCGACGGAAAGCAGCCCTACCAAGATCTCCGAGGAACCTCCACAACGCGACCAATCCCGACTGGCGCTTATTGGGATAGACGCTTAGCTGAGTCTATTTGATCGTAGCCAGAGACAGCAAACGGATGAGTAGTTTTCGATGCCAAGGAACGGAAGAGGCCACGGAACGGGAGAGGCGAAGCTCACGGACACCCTGTCGCACTTGGGCAACGTGCGACAGGGGAGGGCATCCTGCCGCGTTAAATCCCAATGATCAAGGTATGGACAGTCACGCTCAGACGAAACAGTTTCTGCGCCCACGGGCCCCCTAGCTATTCCCCTACGCCCAACCGGCTCAGCAGTTACTTCCTGCTTCCTGCTTCCTAATTCCTAATTCCTGAACCCTGAACCCTGAACCCTGAACACTGAACCCTGAACACTGAACACTGAACACTGCCCCCTACTCCCTCACTTCTCGACTAAACTGCAAGTAGTTGGGAAGTCGCCGGACTTTGCCGGTGCGATCGATGCATGCGATTTCGGTATCGGCTTCGACCAACAAATCGCTCCCGCGATGCAGTTGATATTGGTGTTCGAGCCGTGCTCCACGGGCGTAAAGCACGCGCGTCGTTAAAACCAAATCATCATCGAATTCAGCCGGCAGTAGATAGCGAACACGAATTTCAGAAACGACCAACATGAGTCCACCTTTTTCGAGTTCTTTGTAACTGAACCCCGAAGCCCTTAACATTTCGACGCGGCCGCGTTCGAAGTAGTTAAGATATTGGGCATGATGAACACGTCCTTGTCCGTCGGTTTCGTTGTATCGCACTCGAATGTCGAGCTTAAATTCTCGCAGCATGATTGATTCCTTTCCGGGGAGCTTGGGCGTCAACTTGAACGGGATGCGCAAGATAGGTTTTGCAGGATAGCAGACGAACTGAATTCACGAAATCAGATCGACCGATATTGGTAAATGCCTAGCACCCTAATGCCTGACACAGTACCATACGTACACCAGAAATTGCGTCCTAGTGACGGATTGACCTGAACAGACGGCAGTTTTATAAACACGATACGGTTAGCCTTGGCGAAGCGATTTCCTAATGATTAGCATCAGGTAGCACAGCGATTTTGATGGGTGACGGGAAATCACATTACTAGAAAGAACAAACCATGAGTTCAGGCGACGATTCAACAACGGCCTATCAAACCATTCGCGGGCGCAACTACCCAACCATTCGCCAGTTCACGGTCTTCCTAGAAAACCGAGTTGGTCAATTGCTCGAAGTGGTTCGCCGTTTCGAGGGAACGGGGATCCGCATTGTTGCCCTATCGATCAGCGACGCTGCCGAGTGCGCGTTTGTTCGGTTTCTAGTTTCGCAACCGGAACGAGGGCGCGAGATCTTGGAGCGAGCAGGGCTGGCGATCATTGAAAGCGACTTGATCGGTGTGGAGCTGCCTTCGCATGGCCAACCGCTATTGCAGATTTGTACGGCCCTACTACAGGCCGAGATTAACATCATCCAAGCCTATCCGTTGATTGTTCGACCACGCGGCGTTCCAGCTGTTGCAGTGATGGTGGATAACACCGAAGCTGCGTTGGAGACATTAGCTTCAAAAGGTTTTCGCATGATCAGCGAAAACGATTTGAAGGACGATGCCGACGAATAGTGCAATTTCGATAGTGCTCTTCGTATACTCCGTATGCCGCAGGCTAGGCCGGAGATGACTCACAATCATGGTTGATCCTGCGCTACCCCAGGCGCATCATCGACACTGACGTGAGCCGACAGGCTCCTCGTTTAACCCGTACGCCGCAGGCTAGGCCGGAGATGACTCGCAATCATGATTGATCATGCGCTACCCCAGACTCATCATCAACACGGACGTGAGCCGTCAGGCTCCTTGTTTAACCCGTACGCCGCAGGCAAGGCCAGAGTTGACTCGCTATCATGGTTAATCCTGCGCTACCCCAGGCGCATCATCACTGATATGAGCCGTCAGGCTCCTCGTTTAACCCGTACGCCGCAGGCTAGGCCGGAGTTGACTCCCAATCATGGTTGATACCGCGCTACTCCAGACTCATCATCGATTGCCAGCGATGCGTTGCGCACGGTGCATACAACATCCTGCGTGACATCCACATCGATTGGGTTGACGAGTCCAACGCGGCCTAGCCTGCGGCGTACGGGTTAAACGATACAGAGCCTAGGTCGGAGTTGACTCGCAATCATGGTTGATACCGCGCTACCCCAGACTCATCATCGATTGCCAAGCATTGCGTTGCGCACGGTGCATACGACATCCTGCGTGACATCCACATCTATTGGGTTGACGAGTCCTACCCGGCCTAGCCTGCGGCGTACGGGTTAAACGAGACAGTGCCTAGGTCAGTGTTGATTCGCTATCATGGTTGATCCTGCGGTACCCCAGACTCATCATCGATTGCCTAGCATTGCATTGCGCACGGTGCATACGACATCCTGCGTGACATCCACATCGATCGGTTGACGAGTCCTACCCGGCCTAGCCTGCGGCGTACGGGTTAAACGAGACATTGAGACCGTTTGTAACATCGATTTATTTGACTTTATATAATAGATCCATTAAAACCGCTTGAGCGGTGACAATAGGTAGTCGGCAATTCGATGGATTCAAACGCTGCAAAATCATAACGCATTCACGCTTGTAGCTATCAAGTGTTTCACAGAAAGCAATTACCGTACTTCGCTTCTACCTAGTCTTAAACGCCAGCCTAGTGCGAATTGGTCGTTTTTCTCTTTGCGACCACCGACGGGAACGAAGTGTCGACCAAGCTAACACTATCGCGATCTGAATCGATCCACTCCGTCACAAAACCAGACCATGCCAACGCCTTCCAATCCTTACACTCCTCCTACTCAAGGGTCACATCGGGAGCCCCAACCATCTGAGGCAGAGCTAAACAGGCTCACGCTGGAAGCAACCAATATTTTCGCGACAAGCTTATTGGGTATACTGGCTCCCGTTGTTGCGGTTTATGCGATCATTTTTTTGCTAAGACATCCAACCGCCTTTCCTCGGCGCCGACTTGCCGTTGCGGGTGCGATCCTTCATGGTCTGTGGACACTCGTGTGGATCTATTATTTTTCAACGACAACCCTCGCCAAATGATCGGCAGCTGATACTTGTCACAACCACAACTCAATTTGCTCGTCATTCGTTCGACCGACATACATCGGGCTGTTTCATTTTATCAGCGATTAGGAATCGAGTTCTCGCTGCATGCCCATGGTACAGGACCGGAGCACTATGCTTCATTGTCGACACACTATCTGCTTGAAATCTACCCCGACACCGGCGGAAACAACCATGGCAGCAAAGTACGATTGGGATTCTTGGTCGACAATCTTGATGCGCTGATTGAATCACTGCGGAATGATGGCATCAAGATCTTCTCCGAACCACGCAACACCGAATGGGGACGACGGGCAGTCGCACGCGATTTCGACGGAAACACTGTTGAACTGATTGACTCCACCGTCACTCCGAAATCGCGTCGTCAAACAGTGTGGGTCTTCAACGGTTCTAATTCTAGCTTTCCAAGCGGGATCTTTACGACCAGAGAATTGGCAGAGGCATGGATCGAATCCCACCACTTAAATGGTACGCTCACCGAATATCCCGTCGACATCTCTGCCTACGACCATGCCATCGAAAAGAACTGGTTTACTCCTAAGAGCGACGGCCATCAACAGCCGCTCTTTATCCAACGCTTCACATCCGCTAGCCAAGACCATTACCATTACGAACACGGCAAATGCGATAGCAAGTGCGCACGCGATGACTAAATAACTCGTACCAACACGCTTCGTCCCTTCAGCTCGGTACCTCTAAGAAATCACATTTCGAGGTTGCTGAATCAGTGCATTTGACTGAAACGTGGCGATTATACTACAACGAAATGCAAACCATTCGCACCCACCATCGCTCGAGACGTCGAATCATTCTCGCCGACTTCGCCTCCCTTCTTGGATGCTGGCTGGTTGCTTTTGTCGTAGTATCTGCGTCGCGATACAATACTATGACAACTTGGATCTGCTCCATGCTGGTTATCGCATGTACTTTTTTCTACGCTTGGGCGATAGTCGTCGCGTGTCGCCACAAAACAGATTTCAAACTTATCTTGACGACATCCAAGATCTGCTGCCACTCGCCGGATCAACGACTTTGTCCCAACTTCGATGTGGAACTGAAAGACATCACCGAAGTCATCACCGATTCAGATGGGTGGTCGAATTTGGTGACCTCGACAGGTGAGGAAATTAAACTCTCCTTGGCGAGGAACTTTGGTGCTCCTGTCAAACGCTTTGCCCAGGAAATCGTAAGTCTGCTTCCACAAGCCCGTTCAAAATAATCCTGTCACCGTGATGGCACTGCTGCCTACAATCAGTGCCCCTTCCTCATAGACAAAGAATTGAATCCGACAACCGATGGCAAAAGAAAAGTTAACCCGTTCGGAGTTGATTTCGCTCGTCGAGGCGATCTCGAGTGGAGACGTCAAAACGGTCCGCGCTCAATTGCACGGATTAACGGGTGTATCTATTCGTGTGCCGCAGCGAAAAAATCGCCCGGCTCGTGAGACACTACTGATGTTAGCCGCCGAACAAGGTGACCTACCCATCGTTCGACTTTTGATTTCACTGAGAGCCAACGTCAATGAAATCAATGAATTTCGCCAGTCAGCTCTGTGGTATGCAGTCCGCAAAAATCAAATCGCCACCGTGAACTTGTTACTCAAATCAGGCACTGACCCGAATCAAGTCACCGTGGATGGTGATTCAATCCTCCATGAAGTCGCAGCCGGATCCATCAATGTAAAGATCCTCCGCAGTCTAATCAAAAATGGAGCGGATCCGCGTATTACCAATAAATTGGGGTGCTCGGCACTACACATCGCGGCCTTCCATGGTCGAACGGAGGTGGTTCAAGTTTTGATTCGGGCTGGAGCCGACGTGAATCACCGCGATCGTCATAGCCAGGGCCCACTTACGTGCGCCATCTCCCGCAATCATAAAGACGTTGCCACTCTGTTACTCAAAAACGGGGCTAATCCGCGTCTCCAGCCCGAAGCTCTCGGTGTTGCCGCTTCGGAAGGTCATCTGCAATTTGTGAAAATGCTGATAGAAAATGGTTGGGATGTTCGCTCTAAATCGCACCAAGGGCGCACGCCGCTACAACATGCGCGAATTCGAAAACACAAAACGGTTATCGGGGCCCTAACCGACGCCGGGGCGAGTTGAGAGGATTACCGCGCTGCGCTGAGTACGAAGTACGAGCTACGAGATCCCCTCCAGCTGCCGAAACTTTTTGCGGCGGAGTGAACAGCTCTTACCTCGCCCATTAACTTCATTCTTCAGCTTAAGATATGCGTAAGACGATTGCCGTCATCACAGCTCTCTTACTTGTCGCTTGGATCGGTTACCTCGCCTCAGGAACCCGATTCAGCGGAGCCGCTGCCAAAGCTGCCGACATTCCGATTGTTGGGGAGCTTCTAACCGAATTGGATTTTGCTCGCCCAGCCAACTTCACTGGATTTGAGCATCCGCACGGCGGAGGGACATTCACGATTACGGGGACGACTACACCGGAATCGATGGCCAAGTTTTGCAACAGAGCCAATGTGTCGCTGTCGCAAGATGGAACCGAACTTCAGAATCGTGCGGACATACTGAACCATCTTGAAATCCAAAAGGTCCCTTTGGTCGATTCGATTATCCTGGATCCGAACCATCAAGTCCTATTTTCGTACGGTGACCGATTTCGGAAATTATATGGTGTATACAGTCCAACGACCCAAGAATTCGCCATCACAGTTCAATTTGACAGCTCGCGTTAATATCAACCATTGCTTGTGGCTTACACACTCCCTTACCGATATGCTGGTCGAGAATCTCTCAAAATCCAAATCATCCCTTTACAATACGCCGAGTGCCGATAAGTCAGGCGGTAGCTACATGCGAACCATACTCATCATAGCGGTTTTAGGTGCATTAACTGGATGCTCGAAATCTAGTCCACCCCCCGATGTCTCACCGCAAGACACAAAAGCCAATACTACAGAGTTGGATGCTCCATCGCCAACTGAGAAAAATACGCCAAGCAATAGCGAAATAGCAACCGCGTTGGAGGGATGGCAAATCATCAAAGCGCAAGAGAAGTTTGGAAGCAACACATGGATACGCGGTGTCTCTTCCAATTACGGCTTCTCGTTTGAGTTTCCCGGAGATTATTCGGAGATGGCACTCAAACCTACCTCGGGAACTGACGTCAAAATCGACATGCTCGTACATTGCCAAAAACAAGGATACAAATATGACGCCGGAACAAAATTCTCAATCTTTGTGGTTTATTTCCCGACATCGAAACGGCCGAAAGATAGTGCTGAAGCATTGCGTATCGCATCGAATGGCATGCAAGTAATCAGAGGTCCTTCCCCCGTTCGGTGCGGAAAACACGATGGATTTGAAATCGCCGTTTCAAATATAGGCTCCAGCGCAAAGATACGATTTTTCTTGATCGGAGACTTGGTATATCAAATGATGGTTGAAACTCCTAGCGCCGATGAGCAACCATCGGCAGAAAAGGTCGATCGCTTCTTCAATTCCTTGATTTCCCATTTGGACACGAAGTAAACATGGTCGATTTATCCGCCGAACTTGAGATACACTTCTGACCGCTTCCGCCGAATTTGCACCTCTTTAAATCATAGAAATCCAAAACGCAACTATCGTTGAATACGGCAGGATACTACGCACTAACAAACGCACCGCTTCTGCAATAAACTTATCGGTAAGTCGTATTACGAGACGTACACAATATTCTTCGATCAGGTCTTTGTCACATTTGTTCCGACGGTTTCTCGACCGACTGAAACCTCTGCGCGGAGCCCAAACTGACAGAGCCAGGTCAAGAATATGATGCGCTGATTTTGCTACGCTTTGAGCCGCGTGGCAGCAAAACCCGGAATTACTTGCTAAGTTCTGCGGCGGTCGTAGAACTCTGTAGTTAATTCCCGTGCGGTTTCTATACGCCTAAATGATCAAGAGTTAATGTCCAATGCCACGATGCAGCCATTGTAGAAAATGGATCATAGGCGGAATCCGGCAAGATGAGCTAAGATTCTGCAGCGACTCCTGTTATGAAGATGGATTCATGTGTCCGCTTGTCGAAGGCATCGACGATGACTTTCTCAGGAACACGATTTCCCGAGTCCATCGTCAAACGTGTCCCCTTTGCAAAGGTGATGGCCCTATCGACCTATACTTTTCTCATACCGCCACATCCTGCTTTATTTACTTTCAATGGGATGATTCGCCCGAAATATGCTGTCGTCGCTGCGGGATTAAACATGTCCGGAAAGGCATTCTATGGACGGCAGTCTTTGGATGGTGGCACTGGTTTGGTATCGTTACAGCAACTTGGCAAATCATCAACGGAGTGAAGCAACTGATCTACTTGCCGGATCCGCGTTACCCTTCGAAGCAACTAACAAGAGCCCTAAAGCTGGGACTTGCACAGAGGGCACAGAAACGCACCGCGTTATAGATAGAAAAAAATCGCGTGCTCGATTGTCGACCAACAGCACTCCTTAGCCGCAGAACCCTACATGAAAAAACAACTCAGTACCACACAACTCTTTAGACTCCGCGAATTACTCTACCGCGGTGCCCATCCCGATCGAGTTGAGGCTTACTTGCTTGAGTGCCGTTTAGATCCTGACGAGACGCTCCGCGACCTGAACATCCGGCGGAAAGACATTCTATACTGGCACCGCGCAAAACGCTGGGCTCGACTTTTCGGTATCCTGTTCGTTGTGCTGTCTGGTGCCCCATCGCTCCTGGCCCTTCTGTTGGGAACAGAACATGTTTCCGCAGGTCTCGAACTGAGCATGTTTGTCTATGGAATAGCCCTTATCTATACTGGCAACTTCTCAATTTTCGGAAACAGCAAAAAGTTTCAAGCGTGATCTACTGGACTCCAAAATCAAAGTTGGACGTCATTACCGCTGAGGTGAACCGATGGTGAATAAGCCGATTGAAGTCCGCCCGAATTGCCTGGGTGGGGAATCTTTGTATATTTCATCGGGTGCGACCTTCGATGAAAACTCAGCTCGACTGCTTCAACCATTTCATGACGTATTGACGCACCATTATCTGGCTATTTTTCGTCAGCCGGGTGTCTATCTACGATGGCTGGCTCGCCGAGCGCGAATCGAAGAAATGAAGACGTGGCTTCTGGTGATGGCAGACACCGCCCAATGCGAGCTACAACTTCACCAAGGCGCTTTTGGAATATCGACCCAAAAAGATATTATGGTTCGCTGTCCCCTAAAGTCCCATCGCGACGGTATTACCTTCAGACTTAGCCAAAACCAACCACTTCATGATTTACCACCTCCCCTTCAGGATGTCTACGAACTGATCGATGGCATCCTAGAGATTGGAGCGTTTGAGGCGGGGGGACTCGCTCGCCTGTCCGACCTACGATTGGATGCATCTTCATTTCCGACTGCCCCCACTGACAGTAGATTGGACCTAAATAAGGCTTGGTGGTTCTACCAAGTGGATAACGGCGACCGACTCCTGGCACTCGATGATGAAGTTTATCGCTTTCGACATGAAGATGGTTCCGTTCGGAAGATTGGAAACTTACATGATACTATCCGTTCCTACTTTGATTCATTCACCACGGGAAAGCGATGGGCAATACCATACGGTTAACATGCGTAATAGAGTCCTAGGGTGATAGCAACAAACTTATATTCGAGCATTAAGAGACGGCACTACGCTGAAAAAGCTTAGACGTTGCAATGTTCTCGCACTTGCAAATTCCACCTGCTGTCATTTACGCTGATTCCAATGACCTGTCAGCTACTATCTGTTCGTTCAATCTTTTCCGTTTTATAACACCAGAACTAAACAGTCACAAAGTTCGGGCCTCCCACGTACAAAATCCAACGTTACAGTCCAGTCACTCGCTTCATTTATTAGGAATCCACATATGGTACGACGTTTATCGTTTGCTTTACTATCTTTATTGCTTACATTTTCTGGATGCGGGAGGACAACTCCCGATACGCTCGTATCATCGGGCTATAACGAACTAGAAATGGAAGCGGCTATCGCGCGTGCGCGTCGCGAAGTGGACTCATTTGTGAGCGAACTTACAAACCCCACGGGCACCAATCATGCGGTCAAAGCCCCCATCGAAGACCGGGGGGAAACCGAGCACTTTTGGCTGTCGAACGTCTCCTTCAAGAACGGCGAATTCACTGGGACAATCGACAATGAACCGGGGATGGTTGGCAATGTCAAGTTGGGCCAATCATGGACCATAAAGAAGTCCGACATCTCCGACTGGATGTTTATGCGAGATGGCAAAATGCATGGTAACTACACAATGCGTCCTCTACTAAAAACACTGCCAGAAGAAGAAGCGGCCCAGTATCGCGATTTATTCGCTACTCCATAACTGAGCGCACTGTGCGATGCGTCCTCAATGCTTCATCGATTGGTCCAACAGAGGTTCGGATCGAATTGTTTGATGGCTCGGTTTCAAATTTGTCCGAAACACTCATGGACGCTGCTCAGCTCGAATAGATCAAGTCCCTATGGTGGTACACTGGAATAGATAACGTAAGGAGTGGTTATGGTTTTAGAATCCAAGCGCGTTCTTCGACGTACGATCGTAAATCCGGGCGGACTGGAAACATTGATCGACTTTATGGCGGTTGCGCTCTTGATTTTTGGAATCGTAATCTCTTTGATTCCTTTGACAACCGCATCAATAGCGGGTGTATTCGTTTGCTTAGTCGGAGTTTTTGTAAGTTTTGCCCAATGGTTGTTGTTTCGGTGTATTGCCGAGATCATACGACTTTTGAAGTTACAGAATGGAATGAGTTATCGGGGCAAGATAGAAACAACCGATGTGACGCACTTATATGCATGCGAGAATTGCGGGATGATCTTACATTCCCCTACCCAATGCGAAAGTTGCGGTGCGGTCATTACCGGTGATTCAACCCAACCGCCTGAGCCTTAAGCTGGCTATTGTCCTTTGTAGCGAAAGGGTGGCTGCATGCAATGGATCGGCCTCGAGAGCATTCTGCCCATGATTGCTAAAAAGCACTATCAGTTCAAAGCGATCGTCAACGAGTCGGGGGCAATTGTCTTTCCAGTGACGACGGAACACCGTGACGCAGGTCAGGCGAACATTCGCTACGCTGACAACTATGAGGGAAATGCACTGGCGGCGATGATTAAGCCGGGGCTGGTCGAGTTTCGATATCACCAGCAATTCACCGATGAGCGAGTGCGTAAGATTGCCGCTGAATTTTTGTCACATCCCGCTCTCGCTTTTGCCTCGACATTCAGCGTGACCTACCAGAATCGAGTGATTATTGTTGGCTGTTCATTGAATGAGGAATCTTATGGCCGAAATCGACGACATTTTTCATGAGTTCGCAGGTGCGTTTGCAGGCGCATTCGGCGATTCCAAGCCAATTTGTTTTCCAGACAAACTAGACCGCAGTAAGCTCGATCTCACGCTTGCAAGTTTGAAAGTCGTGGATAAGTACTTGGCTCATCTGCATCGCAATAGCGCGAAACTCAATGGTGAAGAATTGCACAGCACGGTCCTGTATGGAGGCGCGTATGTGGGCGAAGTGATTCGCCATGAAACGGACAACTACTTCCGCTGGATCGATTATGAAGACTACATGGCAGAGCATCCAGATTTGAAGGCGATGATTCCAGAGAGAACCGTAGCCACCTGTGCTTTCTTGGTGGACGATGAGGGTTCGATGTCCATGCCACTCAACAAAATCGCCCGATTCATTGATGAGGGGGAAGAAAACAGCGTACACTTCTTTGCGCAGTGCGATATCGCCAAATCGAAAGGGCCATAAAACGCAGTTTCCGAGCAAGCGTCTAGTGCGTATTGCACACCGAAACTCCGAATGGCAAAATTAAAGTAGGACTCTAGGTGATGGACATCCTAAAACCCGATTCAGCTGACCATCGCTGATGGAATGAATTTACAGATCCTGGAACTCCGATGATGAAACGTCAACGAACAATAATCGTCTGGTTTGGTTTAGCCTTGTTCATGGTCATTCTCGCTGTTGCCGCGTCAATCGAACGAAAATCAGTGATCGGTCAATCAGCAACTCCATCTCCCGACGGCAATTGGAGTTTGCAACTGAAATTGGTGGAATACTCGACCTTGTGGCACCGGCGCAAAGTGCTCGACGCCGACCTGATTCATAAATCGAATCGCGATTGGGACGTTAGAACTTCAATTCCAATGCAGCAAGCTGATGCGGTAACGATCAGCAACCAGCATCCGGATCATCCCATCGTTTGGACCGCTGACTCTTCGAAGGTGAGCTATTGGATCGATACCCAACTCCAAGATACGATTCAAATCGAAGCCGACGACGAGAAGCACGTTTTTCAGCGTGACTTGTATGGCTTACATGCGGTTTGGTACGAAAACAAAAATAGCGATGATCTTTAAGTCCGGAACTTTTGTGATTCAATTCGCTCACCGAAGCATTCGCAAAAATCAACGAACATTTGGGTGTATTGAATTCCGTATCTACGCTGGATCCCCAACCGCTCTCTAGCCGCAAATAGAGGCAAGGTGCCACCAGCATTGGAACAATCGTACCATCCCAAACGCCCGATATCCCTCACGATCTTGTCGCTGTGCGTACTTACGGCCTGCGTTGGGCTGATCGCTGCGGCGATTGCTATGCTTACAGTGATATGGGATCCATTGTCGCTAATCGGCGGAGTCATTCTATTTCCATTTCCGTCCTTGCTATTGACTCAGCAGTACCTAGGGACGTTTCGCAACCAGATAAGAGGAGCAGTGATTACTTCCTGTCTTCTTTTCTTGGTCGCTGCAGCAGCCTTGCTTGCTTTCGTCATGACACTGGGCGAAGTAGTTATGGCAGGAGCCGAAATTCCATGGACAAAGTTGCTTCTTCCCATGCTCGCTGTTGGCTGCGTTAGTTGCATTTCCGCCTGGGCAAATCTCAGATGGTCACAATGCCTTAAGCAAACCGCGACAGTCCCGACTTACAAGGGCGTGCGATTTTGGTTTTCGAAGTTAGATCTTCTGGCCTTCGTCGCTGCAATGGTTAGTGTCAGTTCATTGGCAGCCTTATTCATTCAATCCATTCCTCCTAAGTATGCAGAGAACGTCTCCAGCGATCGGGCTCCGTTCGGTTTACCATCTGAGGCCACACAAGTTTCCTTCTGCCAAGGATATCGTGGGACCATCGCATGCGAATTCACGATTGATGAAAGACGATTCGTGGATTGGGTAGAAGCTGGAATCGGATCGCTCGAATCGGACTCAGCGAACATTCAAGTGCAGATGATTACGATCCCCTATTCCATTCGACGCTATACGAGCTTGGCACCTCATTTGAATGGCTCAGATTCAATCACGATAGCGAATGGCTTATACTGTGAGTGGTCGAAAGAGGATCGAGGAGTTTATGCGGCGTTTGATAGGACTACCGGTCGCGCTTATTACTTTGCCCACTTCCATTGACGCCCCATCGAAAAGGTACCAGTTTGCCTCTGACACGCGAAGCTCGAATCCATGGTTGCCTACTTGGTGGTGCGTTAGGTGATGCGATGGGATCTCACTTCGAAGGTTCTGCCGTTGTCTCCGACTTTGCCCTACCTTCCAACCTGCGTGTAACCGATGACACACAACTAACGCTTGCGACGTGCGAGGCGATTGTGGAATCTCGCAGCGTCACACCTGAGTCGATTGCAAAACAATTTGTAAGGTGGTTTCGAGAACGCCGAATTACGGGGATCGGCTCAAGTACTCTTAAGGCTCTCACTGAGTTAGATGCTGGTGGGCACTGGGCACTGGTAGGAGCTACGGGAGAACGAGCGGCTGGAAATGGAGCGGCAATGCGAATCGCGCCGCTAGCGTTTTTTCTCGACCCCGACATTGACATACATCGCCAAACATTTCGTGATGTATGTAGGATTACTCACCGTAACGATGAGGCCTACATCGGAGCACTTGCCTTATTTCGAACGGTACATTTTTGCATACAGGGTGGCCAACTGAATGCGGGTGTATTTACCTCATTGATCGAATCGCTACCCGACTCAAATGTTCGCGATCATCTGGTAGCATGTCGAGATCAGTCACTCACCGTTGCTGATTATGGCAAGCAATTTGCAACAACAGGATACGTTGCAGACTCAGTACCGTTGGCAATCCTCGCGGCGATTCGAGCAACTGATTTCATGACTTCCATGGAAGCACTGGTAAGAATGGGCGGGGATACCGATAGTATTGCTTCTATGTTTGGGCAAATTTTTGGGGCAGCGCATGGAGTTGAGTCGCTGCCATTGGCGCTGCTCGACGAGATTGACTCAAGCGAGTTGGTTCGCAAGTTTGCGCAAAGTCTTTCACAAATCCCTGTCGTCACCTGACCTGACCATAATCGTCACGTCCACGCGTGGCAACATTCGTATGATATCCGACCAACTAGAAACACTTCTCAAACTTCATGCGACCTTATCGCCGCCGCTGATTTCACTGCTCAATCCACCAGCCAGCGAAGCTGCGATAAAGGCTGCCGAAAATGAACTGCAAATAGATTTTCCGAGCGAACTCAAGGAACTCTTGTTATTTGCAAATGGCCAACCCTACCTCTCAGAGGAGTTGTCTCCTTTTATTCCGGGCTTTCGGTTTGCGGATACAGGTTGGCGAGGGCGAGCTTCGTATGGTTGGCTGTTAAGTATCGAAGACATTGTTTCATGGGTACAGCATAAGCGCGACTTGTATCCTACATATTTGGAATCTACCGACGAGACGTTTGAGATCACTGGACCAGTGCAGTTTCATGATCGTTTTATCGATTTCACTGCCAGCGAAAACAGCGATAATCTACTTCTTGATTTGAATCCTGCGTCGGGAGGACATGTGGGGCAGGTAGTCATGATGAATACACAACCCTGTCATTTGGCGGTGCTTGCTCCTAGCCTGGGCGTTTTCTTGGATATGCTCATTGATGGCTTTCGGACGGGGCGATTCTTACCATTCGGTGAAGAGGAAGGAACTCCCGCATGGTGGGACGGCGGTTGGGAGGATTAGTGCCCAGTAGTCCTGTGAACTAAGCTAAGTTTCGACGACCGGAGTCACTATCTAATGCGGCATCCGCAACATCGTTACGCTCTTCATAATCTCGGAAGTTGCTTGCTGGCCAATCCGGCTCAATAATAAATGGCCAATGTTCGTACATTTTATTTCCGTCCAGAGACAAGATTTCGTGCCACGCTCAAAAATCAACGTGCCATTATGCTTAATGACCGCCCTGGTATTTACACCTACCATCATCGGCTGTAACTACTTCAACAAGCACGAAATAGCAGCTGCGAAAATTCAACAGGTCGTTGACAATCCTTCGATGCCGAATGCACAAGCCATTCAATTGTTGGCTGAGGGGTATTTCGAAACAGATTCCGTTGTCATTGGCCCAACGGATCAGAGTGTTCAAATTGTGACTAGACCTGCGGATTTGTCGAGGATGGTAGATATAGGCCAAGACCTGGACGACGCGAAAAAACGGTCGAAGCGGGCTATTGTCTTCTTCGCGCTTCAAAACCTCTACAAACTGACTCAGGCTGTTCATGGGCGAGAAATTGGAAACATTGATCTAATGCTTGAAACGGCAGTAGCGAATGGCGAGCAAACAGATTGGGTCCCAACCTATCGCTTTATCTTGTTACCAAAGAAGTTCCAAGAATTCGAAACAAACTTCAAGATCATCGAAACCGCCTTCCTAAAAGCTGACGATAGCTTCGATCAGGTTTTTGATATAAAACTAAAGAAACTGGAAACGATTTGGGAAGTCAAACTGGATGAATTTGAGCAGATGAACTACCACCGCGCTAAGTGACTATGGGGCGGTCAACGATTGAGTTGCCTTCTCTTGGAAACAGATTCGGTGAAGTCACTCCTCGGCTCCTCAGGTAGTCAAAGAACATGGCAGCAATCAAAAATCTCGATGAGTTGAATATCGATTCTACGGCCCTCGACATCGTGCCCGAATTCCTCGCACGAGAAAACACGATACTTGCAGTTTCTTTCAAAGAGCAACGACTCCGCGTGGTCATTCCAGCTGATTCAAAATTGGATGACACCGCCGAAATGCTTCGCTTCATTCTCGACGTACCACTTATAGTCGACACCGCAGACCGAGCTGCCCTTGAAGCGGTCATCCATTTTCATTATTCGGCCAAGCACGCTTAAATCGACAACTGCAAACCGCAGTTTCGCTTTAAGTGCCCCAAACGTTGGCATGATCTCGAAAAGACAGGCAACAGAAATATACGACTCTGTCACCAATGTGTAGAACAAGTATTTCTGTGTCACTCAGAAGATGAACTCAAGTCTTTGGCAATCAATGGGAAGTGCGTCGCGCTTGCCGAGACATATTCGGACGTTCAATGGATGGGACTGGTTGACTTCGAGAAAGATGATATCTGAGCGTTTCGTACAGAACGGACCATTTCGGACGATGGACTATGACTGAGTTCGACAAGATCTATGAAGCGTCGCGCCACAACGGCTGGTCGGGTTATTATTGGATTTCTATCTTTGTTGGTATGGGCGTTTTGATGGCGCTGACATGGATACGAAATTCAAGCTGGCGAATATCAGGAAAGGTTGTCTCAATCGTCGCGTTTACTTGGCTTGCCTATCATTTCGCGGTTCTTGAAAACGAAGAAAAGTGGCGAATTCGGCTGGAGTGGGCGGAATTGCACCCAGAGAGACTTACGGAGGAAGAGCGGTTTGCGATGGCAGATCGGCGAGCCGTTAACGGGCCGTTTGGCCCTGTGCTTTCGGCAAGCGGTGCCGGCGTGACTTTGGTAACCACTACGGTTGTGATTTTCATGATCCGAAACTCGCGTTCAAATCAGAACCATGTTTGAGCTTTGGACTCCAAGCCTAACTGACTCCCAAGCACCTCCAACTTGAATGCAGCCAACGATCTAGTGCGATCGTGCGCGTATCACAAACCACTTTAGGGCCGATCCCTTTCGCTTTTTTCGTACCTTTGGCGGCTCCCCATTTTCGGGAGCTGTCGAATAGGAAAAATTCTTGCGAGAGCAGGGAACTTTTACGTCTGGCGAACGTCTAAGGGGCTAGCTGAACTCAGATCCGCTCGAATGATTCGGCGTGATAGGAGCGAGTAATGAGAAACGGCACCCTGTTTTTGCGTCTTTGAGGCGACTCGTTCATCTCAATGAAGATCACGAGAAGCATTCTCCCGCTCGCCCTAACTTCTCCATTCTTTGGCGATCTGTGGACGCTGAAGCTCTTTTTTTGGGGCTTGGTAAAGCAGTTGGTCACCCATGTGTCCAATTCAAGACGTTCCCTTTTTAGGCTTTAGCCCTCTCTTTCCAGACAATAGCCGGAAGGGCTCGGGAACCAAAACAGCCCCCAAAAGAAGTAAAACAATCCAATTCGATGAACTGGAAGATGTGCGGTTTAGGTGGAATATGCAGAAAGCGCAAGAGGTTCGTGGCGAACTTGCCTGAATTCCTTCCGTAAATGGGACAGTCAGCGTTCGGAGCCATGTAGAGTTGCAAATATACAGAGTTGCAAAATTGCCTCGAGCGCTTATTCATTACGAATAAACCATCTCATCCAGAAGCTCCAACTTGTCAAGTATTTTCGCAGAGGTTCGCAATGACCAACCGTAGTTTTCGGTCCAAGCTATCCAAACTTAAACTTCGCTGGTTGAAGGGCTGGGCAAAAGCACGCAAATCAAAGTCACTCAAGCGTGGCTTGCGTGTTGAATCCTTGGAAAACCGTCAGTTGATGGCGGCAGACCTCTACACCAGCAACAACGACGATACCGCTGGACTCTTTGCGGAAGGGGAAGCCGCCAACGACTTGGTGGCATTTGCCAAAGCGATCAAGAATTCGGGCGCTGTGATGTACGGCGGCATTTGGTGCAAGTTCTGCAATGAGCAAAAAGCTCTTTTCGCGGATGGCGCAGATTATCTTCCATTCGTTGAAGTCACCAATGCAGACCGCACTCCGAATCAAATTGCCATCGATGAAAATATTACCTCGTACCCAACTTGGGTCTTTGCTGATGGCTCGCGTTTAGAGGGTGTTCAAACACTGGCGACTCTATCGCAAAAAACGGGAATCGCCATTCCGCAATCGAGCACTCCTAGCTTCCAGACCATTGCGAATCAAACCGTTCTTACCGGTTCGCCGTTGCACATTCCCGTCGACGCTTACGATCCAAATGGAAATCCGCTGACCATCACGGTGACCAGTAGCAATCCAAGCCTAATCTCGGCCGAAGTGTTGCAGGGCTCTCGTTCCGTTCGCATGACCGTGAAGGACCGTGGAGACATGGTCTTTGAATTGTTCGAAACGGAAGCTCCGTTGCCAACCAGTCGGTTTGTAGACTTGATTCAGGCGGGGTTCTATAACAACGTTGGTACCAACCAAATCATTTTCCATCGTGTGATCGATGGATTTATGATTCAGACAGGCGACCCAACCGGTACCGGCACCGGTGGCTCAACCTTGGGCGACTTTGATGATCAGTACAACCTAAATTTGCAACACAATCGCAGTGGTGTGTTGTCGTATGCTAAGAGCAGTGATGACACGAATGACTCGCAATTCTTCGTGACCGATGGTGCTCAACGCAACCTGGACTTCAACCATTCGATTTTCGGCCAACTGATCGAGGGCGATAAGGTTCGTGAAGGGATTAGTATCACATCGGTCGACGGTAGCGATAAACCTACCAATCCGGTTATCATTACGAGCATGAGCGTTTTTGATGATCTCGAAAACGGGCTCATTCGCTTGAAGGCCGTTGGAACACAAACAGGCTCAGCGACCATTACAGTGACGGTCACGGACAGCGAAGGCAATTCGGTCAATCAACAATTCACTGCGACTGTAGCGGCTGATACTTTTAACGGCGCACCGTTCCTGACTGCCCTTCCATCGACGGTCAACACCACCGTCAACACGCCAGTCGTTGTGCAACTCGGCTCCCAAGATGTTGAAGGGGATGCTGTTTTTTATGACGCTGCCAAAGTCGGTTCGACCAATTATACGGTCAATACAGATAGCGCTACCGGCGCTGTGACAATTACGCCTCCGACGAATTTTGTAGGATCGTTCCAAGTTTTGATGGGCGTTCGCCAATCCACTACAGCCAATACGGTGGATACCTTCGATACGCAAACGATTACCGTTAATGTGGCACCTGCCGCCCCAACTTCGATCGACTTAGAATCGATATCCGATAGCGGCGTCAGCAACACGGACAACTTAACGAATGCAGGCAGCTTGGCGTTTACTGTCAACGGAACCGTGAGTGGTGCAACCGTTGAACTAAGAATGGGAACTACGGTTCTCGGCAGCGCAGTAGCCACAGGCACGACGACCACAATCACCACTAACAACTTAGCTGCGTTGGGAAGTGGAAGTTATGTCCTAACGGCCCGACAAACGCAAAGCAATATTTCGAGCGAAAACTCACCATCTCTGACGATCAACTATGACGTCACCCAACCGGAAGCTTTCCCATCAACTATCATTCCTACTAGCGCCAATGTTGGTACAGCGATCAATGTGAATATTGGACATGCTGAAGAAGGGCAGGGGCTCGTCTATGGCCTACAGGGTGCCCCAACTGGTATGACCATCAATTCGAGCACGGGCGTTTTGGCGTGGACTCCTACAGCGGATCAGCTTGGCGCTCAAAACTACTCTATCACGATGACCGATACGGCGGGTAATGTTCGTGTTCAGAACTTTACAACGACCGTCAACGACACGGCACAGGTTGCTTTCCGGTTAGCGGCTGTTTCAGAAGCCGGTGCAGCTCTAACATCGCTGCAAATTGGACAAACCTTCAAGCTCCAAGTTTACACACAAGACGTTCGAGCGGACGCCAAGGGCGTTTTCTCAGCGTATCTTGACGTGCTCTACAATTCTGACCTGATCGAGCTGGTTGGCAGTACTCCCGTGACCTTCCAAGCTCCTTACACGAACACGCCGACCTATTCGACAACGCTGGCTGGCGTAGTGAATGAGATGGGTGCATTTGCGAACAGCCTGACAGAACTTGGTGCAACCGAACGGCTCTTCGTCGAAATCACCATGAAGGCCAAAGCTTCTGGTAG